>JAJZHJ010000347.1 GCA_021804525.1 Bacteroidota bacterium
ATCAATTGTATTCTTTGACATCATAAAGTCTGATGCCGGAGGTGGTAAAACCTGAACATTGACTGAGTCATTCACACTATGCCCCAACGTATCGGTAACATTTACAAAATATTTTCCGGCCATTGACAAAGAAGCTTTATCTAAAACAGGGAATTGCTGTGTAGAGGTAAACCCATCAGGTCCTTTCCATAAAAACGCAAATGGAAATCCTTGGGCACCTCCTTTGGTATTGGCAAATAAGGTGATTGGGGCGCCTTCGCATACCGGAGAGTTACTCCCGATAGAATCTTTTAGAGGTGTCGTTTGAAAAGTTCTCAATAAAATATCATCAATGTAATAGTCATTTCCATTAATTTGGGCATGTGTGTTTTGTAAATCGACGATCACATTATTTGTGCTATCTGTTGCCGATATGCGAACAGGGAAATCAATGGAGTATGGAATCCAACTTCCTTCTTGGTCAAGTAGCGCTCCGGGTGATGAATGATACCTGGTGTTTGTGGTCGTGTTGGTCGCATCCATGGCAAATTGAGAACTTTTATTCACCACATAGATCCAAAACGAAAAACGATAGAGATGTCCCGTTTTCAACGTAACGGTTCGTTTGTATAAATAATTTAGGGTAATACCGGCATTTACGACCATGACCGCCCCGTTCGTGTTTCCCGTATGATCGGTTGTGTAAGGTCTTGCTCCAGTTGGCGTCAGGGAGTATGGTGAAGTAGAAGTCCAAAAGTAAAATGAAGGATTTTCGTCGGCTATATGTCGGGGATCGATCACAGCGTAATGGTTGTCGTTGATAACTACATCGTCTGTAGCAGTGCTGGTTGGATCGGCAAAGGTATAACTTCCTGCCGGCATGTAAGGGCATGGAACGCGCGTGGTGTGTTGCCCGAAATCGTCAAAAAAGATGGTGTCGTTGAACACAGTTTGGCTATGCAGCATTGAAACCGATAGCACAAAAGCATATACGACAAACAGCGATTTTTTAATCCGGTTTTGCATAAAATGGGTTCTGCTTTATCACTTCATTGACGTGGCAAATGTAGCGATTTGAAGTCATATTCAGGGTGACTCAATACAAATTATGGAACCATCGCCTTTTGAATCCATTTATAAAAGAACGGTGCATAAGCAGTAAGCGATTGTTTCATCGAATTTATTGCAGATCGAGTTGTTTGGCAGAGTAGTATCATTGCACAAAAAAGGCCATCCTTTCGAATGACCTTTTGAGTAGAGAAATAAGTGATAATTACTTTTTGTCGAAGTTTTTCTTTAACGTAATCAGTATTACCCCGTTTTTGCCCTTTGCTCCATAAAGCTTTGTGGCAGAAGAATCTTTGAGCACGGTGATTGAGGAAATAGTTTCCGGTTTAATATTGTTTATTGCATCAGATGCTTGTTCAAGGCCATCAACAATAATCAACGGGTGCCCAATTGCGGAATGAACCGTAGCATCTGGCTTTGAATCGGATATTATCACTACATGTTGGGCCGTATCCCTGTTTTGTGGTTGATCGCTTTTGGTCACTTCTACACGTGTTGTCGTTCCGTTATCGCTCTTTACTACAGTCGTTTCTTTTCCCTTTTCATTCATCGTGATGACCACTACGCCATTTTTGCCTTCCTCACCGTATTTATGTATTGCTGCCGAATCTTTCCATACATTGACTGATGTGATCGTTTTTGGATCCAATGCTTTTATGGCTTCTGCGGAAACTTTTTTGCCATCAATCAGATACAATGGATGTGCTTTCGTCGAATCATTATTGATTTGCACGACAACCACCTTTTTCTGCTCTGGTTTTGCCGAAGCGGAAGTTGCCGTACTCATGGTTGTTGAAGCGTTCGCGCCTGACAAATCAGCATTTGCCCAGGCATCTTTCAATTCGCCGGCATTGACTAATAAAACAGTTGCCAATAGCAACGGAGCAACCAACAGGTATTTGCTTGTCCACATAGCGTGGGTTTTCTTTTTGTTCATCATAATAATGCGTTTTTTTAAGTGTGAGATACTAAAATGTTGTGTCAAAGGCATCGATGCGGTCTGTGCCACTTTCAGCAAGGCATATTGATAGGCTTTCGGGTCGCTGCCCGTTTTCAATACCTTTTGATCGGCTAAAAATTCCACATTCTCCCGCACTGAGGCTGCAAACAAATAATAAAGGGGATTCATCCAAACAAACGATTGGAAAAGAGAGACCAACAACAAGTCCCATTCATGCTTTTGTTCGATGTGTGCTCGTTCGTGTTCAATGATTTTTGTCAATTCGTCGAAGCTGTACAATGCCGGATTCAAATAAATCTTCCCCCGAAATGAAAATGGATTGATCTCTTTGCTCGGAATATACACCTTTACCCCATTGACCGATTCTTCTACACACCGGTGAATGACGCGAAACAGTTGAATATGCCTCATTCCCACCCAAAGCAGTGAAGCTGCAATACCAGCCAAAAGTAGATAATCAACCATCATTGCCAAGCCGAGATGCGATTGTACAACCGGTTTACTTGCAGGTAATGATCCATTAATCAAGATAAAGATGTATTGCATCGCTTCTTTTTGCGGAATCAAATCAGCTACGTGAAACAGTGGCAAAAGCACGGAACAAAACAGGATACCTTGCAAATAGATCCGTTTGGCAGCATAAAACGTGTCGCGACGCAACAAAAGCAGGTAAAAAACAAACAAAAGCGTAAACACGCCATTCAATTTCAACAAAAACAACATCAATGGGTCCATATCACTTTTGTTTTTCAATTAATCGCACAATTGCCTGCAAATCATCACTCGAAATCTTCTCTTTTTGAGCAAAGAAAGTCACCAACGAGCTGTACGAACTGTGAAAATAGTTATCGATAATACCCGAAAGCATATTTTCCGTATAACTCTCTGCGCTCAGCACCGGTTCAAACCAATATACGTTTCCGTAACGCCGACTGGCCACAAATCCTTTCTTTTCAAGGTTTTTCAACGTCGAAGCTAAGGTGGTATAAGGTGGCTGTGGGTCGGGATATGCTTCCAATACATCTTTCACAACACCACCC
>JAJZHJ010000348.1 GCA_021804525.1 Bacteroidota bacterium
TGATTGAACAGGAATATATTCGAATCTACCATGAAAATTATGGCCACCTGTAAAAATATTTGGGCAAGGTAATCCTTTGAATGAGAGTTGTGCTCCATCTGTTCCACCTCGAATAGCTCTAATTTTAGGAGTTATACCTACTTCCTTCATAGCTTCCTCCACAATATTTACCACATGCATTACAGGGACAATTTGCTCCCTCATATTATAATATTGATCTTTCAGTGTCAGGGTCGCACAGTTAGGAAATTCCGCATTGATTTTAGAAACCAGATGTTGTATCTCCTTCTTACGATCTTCAAATCGCTCTCTATCATGATCACGAATGATGTAAGTAATAGTTGTTTCTTCCACAGTTCCTTGCATAGAAGTAAGGTGATAAAATCCTTCATATCCTTCAGTATGTTCAGGAGTTTCATGTCTTGGGAGCATGGCTGTAAACTGGGTTGCAATACGTAAAGAATTCAACATTTTATGTTTTGCATACCCTGGATGAACATTTCTGCCTTTGAAAGTAATGGAAGCGGCGGCAGCATTGAAATTTTCAAATTCTAATTCTCCAATTTCACCTCCATCGAGCGTATAAGCCCACGAAGCATTGAATTTTGCCACATCAAATTTGCTTGCACCCAATCCAATCTCTTCATCAGGATTAAACGCAACTCGTATAGTGCCATGTTTTATCTCTGGGTGCTTCACTAAGAAAGCCATTGCGGTCATAATTTCAGCAACACCGGCCTTATCATCAGCGCCAAGTAATGTATTTCCGTCGGTCACAATAATATCTTGACTAACATATTGGAGCAGCTCTGGAAAATCACGAGGAGACATAACAATATTTTCTTTTTCGTTCAAAACAATATCTCCTCCGTCATACTTATTGATTATACGTGGTTTGGCATCTTTTCCTGTCATGTCCGGACTGGTGTCCATATGAGCAATAAACCCAATAGTCGGAATTGATTCCGAGGTGGTAGCCGCCAATGTGCCCATTGCATATCCGAATTCACTTACGAAAACATCTATCAAGCCAATTTGTTTCATTTCATCTGCCAAAACTTTAGCAAACTCCATTTGAGAAGGAGTGCTTGGAGTTACAGTTGTATGTTCATCAGAAGTTGTTTCAAAGGCAACATAGTGTAGAAAACGATTTACTAATTCTGTATTCATAATTTTCTGTGTATAAAAACTCATTCTTATTGAAAAAGGCGTCTCGACAAATACTTCTTGGGGGCACCATCGTAATATCGAAGATATCGATTTCCATAACACCCGAAAAGTTTAGTCTTAATTCATTATCTTTTCTACCACATAAAATTCCTTACCAAGGGAGTGAGATGACCAATACGCCGCGGCAAATGACATGATGAAATGTATGGTTTCGGGATGTGGCAACAGATTATGTGTTGAGTTGAAAGATCCCTCTTGATGAGGTAAATGGGAAAGTGAGTAACGATTTTTCATAGGCTTGTTTTTTGAGAAGTGTATCTTTAAACGTAAAGATACGATGGAATATTGCAACCAAATAGTTAATCCTTCTAAATCGATAACGATTTGTCTGCTAATTTGCGCAAGTTAATCAAAGCATAACGCATGCGACCTAAAGCAGTATTGATACTCACGCCCGTTCTATCTGCAATTTCTTTAAAACTCATATCATCATAAAAACGCATTTGCACAACTTCTTTCTGTGAATCAGGAAGATAAGCAATCAGTTCTTTTACATCTCTCAACAACTGCTGTTGAATTAAATCGTCTTCGACGGATGGATCGGAGAGTCGCACATTGTTCAATAAATCAAAAGGATGATCCTGTCGATGAATGGATACTTCAGGTTGCTCTTTGCGGAAATTATCCATCATTACATTGTGAGCAATGCGAATAACCCATGGAAGAAAGCGCCCATTCTCCACATAGCGTCGTTGTTTAATAAACATAATTACTTTAACAAAAGTATCTTGAAATAGATCATTTGCAAGTGCCTCATTTCGCACCACTAAATAGATATATTTAAAAACACGTTCTTGATGCCTTGTCAACAATTCTTCAAATGCTTCTTGATTACCTGTTTGGTAAAGTTGAACTAACTCATCATCAGATAAAGATACTAAAAAAGTTTTCATTACAATTTCGACTTAAGGTTGAAAAAGTAATCGTGTTACATAGGCAAACGAAGGTTGTAAAAATTCATAATAGATAATTTGCGAGTGACAAAGTTACACTTTGTTTGTGAAACCAAACACAAAACACGCGTTTTTTTGTTGCTTTCTAAAAAACAATGGTTTTGATGAGTATTTAATCCTCATTTCACAATGAGAATAACAATTTTTACATATCTTTGTCAACAAAACCGTTGCTCATGGAAAAAAGACTCAGTATTAAAGAGTGGAAAGAAGAAGACCGCCCCAGAGAAAAATTGATAGACAAGGGAAGCCGAGCGCTTTCTGATGCAGAACTTTTAGCTATTTTAATTGGATCTGGAAATAAAAACGAGAGCGCTGTAGAATTATCCCGCCGCATTTTACATCAACTGAATAACAACTTAAACGAGTTGGGAAAAGTTGATATAGCATTTCTGACACAAACTTTCAAAGGAATTGGTGAAGCCAAAGCCATTACCATACTTGCAGCTCTCGAATTAGGCCGACGTCGAAAACTTTCAGAAGGAGCCGCACGCAGTAAAATAACGGCAAGTCTGGATGTTTTTCATGTATTTGAACCACTTTTATCCGACTTGCCACATGAAGAGTTTTGGGTACTACTACTCAATCGGGCAAATAAAATCATCGGGCAAACTTGTCTTTCTCAAGGTGGAACAGGGCAAACTGTGGTTGAAATTCCCCAAATATTGAAAATAGCTATTGACAAATTAGCCACAGGCATTATTGTGTGCCATAACCATCCTTCAGGGAACCTTGACCCAAGCCCACAAGATATTCAAATTACATCAAAATTGACGGAGGCTTGCAAAATTATTGGAATTGATTTGTTAGATCATCTTATTGTAGCACATCAACAATATTATAGTT
>JAJZHJ010000349.1 GCA_021804525.1 Bacteroidota bacterium
ATCAATCATGTCTAAAAAACTGCTAAGCATCCCTGTAAAAATATCTCATTATCGTCCAGAAGTGGATGGTCTCCGAGCTATAGCTGTTATTGGAGTACTAATTTATCATGCTGTTCCTGGTATCCTACCGGGAGGATTTACAGGAGTTGATATTTTTTTTGTAATTTCAGGATACTTGATTTCAAAGTTGTTGATCCATGATATTGATGCTGGGAAATTCAATGTCATTGATTTTTATAAAAGAAGAATACGTCGCTTGTTTCCAGCACTTATTCTTGTTATTTTAACTACATGGATCTTTGGATTATTGCTTTTCATGCCCAATGAGCTCAAATCATTGGGTGATGCCATGATCAATGCTTCTTATTTCTTTAGTAATTTTCAGCTAGTCAACGAAGCAGGTTATTTTGATGTAGATGCAAATTTAAAACCACTACAACATCTCTGGTCGCTTGCAGTCGAAGAGCAGTTTTATATTGTTTGGCCATGGTTTCTTGTTTTGGTGTGGCGATGGAAATTTATTAGAAATTATAGAAATTATATAGTGTTGACTATTATTTTAATCAGCCTGTATATCACATTGAATACTAAAATAGATAATTCAGTAGCCAGATTTTTTTTGCCACAGTATAGGGCATGGCAGATCCTTTCAGGAGCCATGCTTGCCATGAATGAAAAGTGGATACGTGAAATTCTGCTAAGAAGATGTTGGGGAAAATATATAGCTTTATGCGGACTGATTATTATAATTTTTTCCTACATTCATATAAAAGGAGGAACAGATTATCCTGAATTTATAGCAGTTCTGCCGGTTATGGGGGCTTTGTTTGTTATCGCTGCGCCCAGTTCTTTAGGAATGAGTAAAAAATTGTTAGCCACGCGCCCTTTCGTTGAATTTGGCATTATAAGCTATCCAATTTATCTTTGGCACTGGCCACTTTTTTCAATGGCTCGAATTCTTTTTGGCTCGCCATCATCTTATTTGCTGGTTTTTTTAGCCGTCCTGTCAATTGTATTGGCTTGGGCAACATTTTACTGGATTGAATCCCCCATTAAATCAGGCCAGTCTGTCAACCTTGAATCGAACAAATTCTATTACTTGTGTTTGATTGGATTGTTGGCTTTGGGCGGAATAGGTGATTTTACAAGGAATCACAATGGGTTTCCAGCCCGTGTCGATGGTAATTTCTGGTCACAAATTGCATGGCCAAGAGATATGGTTTACTCAAAGCAATGTCTTGGTGGTTTTAAGTTTCCCGGTTTGTTTTGTCAAATAAACTCATCGGCTCCAATAGATTCTGTGCTGATAGGAGATAGTCATGCCAATCATTTTTTTTTCGGATTGTCGAAAAAACTAATGACGAATCATGAAGGGCTTATAGAGATATCTGGCCCATTATATCTTAAGGATATCACGCAAAATAATGTAAAGTTTATCCTGCGAAACAAGTTCATAAAAAATGTATTCATTGCCTACTATTTTGGAAGAATAAATCAGAGAGATAATCCATTTGGACAAGTCATGAATAGCATGATTTATAGTTTTATTAAATACAACAAAAATGTTATTGTCATCATTGATAGTCCAGGGTTTGATGTCGATCCGAGTTTATGTACTAATCGACCATGGCTAGCAAGGATGTTTGAATCAGGACAACGCACTAGAAGAAACTGCTCAGAATCCATTGCGTATATGAATAAAAAAAGACGGCTCTATACTGAATTTTTAAATAAAATTTCTGTAATGTATCCAAAAGTAAAATTCATAGATGCCTATACGCCATTTTGTAAAAATCAGCGATGCGAACCTATGATGAATGGTAGTTTATTGTTTAGGGATCGTCACCATCTAACAACATTTGGGTCAGATTTCTCATTCAATAATGTGGATATTTCAAGGTTACTAACATTGTAGGTAACAGTTAACCCGTTTGTTGGATAAGCATTGGGGAATATAGATGAACTCAAAAAATGCATGGTTTTTGAAGGCAGTGGCTATGCAACTATATACTGGATGACCGAAGTGTGAGCGCAAGCCCATGGCTTTAGCTATGGGGAGTGTCAGGATATTAATTCTGGTATGTGTTTCCGGTCAACACGCACATCCCGTCAGTAATCATTGCCATAGCGGCAAACAGATTCCGTTTTTTACTGTATTGTACTGATTTTTTGGCGAGACTGCCCCGATCTTGTCCTGAAAAACGATTTCGCATCGGGTAACAGCAGCCCATTACTTAGCCACCGTTCCTAAGAACCGTGCAGACGATTCACCCCGCACAAGCATCACGGCAATTGTGGTGCAATTGGCTCAATCTTGATCCTGTTTTTGGAATAACGTCCCTGCTTTCTGAGTATTTGCACTGTCCAACATTTTACGTGTTGTAACATGAGGTAACGGGGTGTTACTCGACGTAGCGAAAAATTCAGGTGATGAATCATGTGTGATTTAATAAATCCATATAGTTCAATGTATTGCAAATATAAATAATATTGGCACGGATCATGCTTTATGTATTTCATGCAGAATGATAAAAACAATAAAGCAAAGCATAAAATAATAAAAAGTATTAAAAATAAAAGCATTAATAAAAACAATAAATATATAATAAAAAACAAGCAAAAACAAAAAAATTCAAAATAACAAAAAACCTAAACAGCCAGTAGTATAGATATGATGAGCACCGGGAGACGACGAAGTCTCCCGCTCCATTCCTGATACCAATCCTTATCAAAAAACAGATCTGTTGTTTCGTTAGTTCCATCGAATTTTATTTGATAAATCAGTGTGTTTTTGCATGGTTAGCGTGATGTCCATGGGGTATCGTGTAATCACGTAGATATACAATGGATAGAACATGTCTGTAAGGGGTACACTGGTTTTGTTCAGGCCGGTTCAGCGGCAGTGGTTACCTTGAACCGGTTTGGGTGCTGATGTTGACTTATAATCACGAGGTTCCGAAGGGGTTCGGGTCTCCATTCATGATTTTTGCGGATATGGTACGTTCTACTTGAGCAAAGCTGTTGATAA
>JAJZHJ010000350.1 GCA_021804525.1 Bacteroidota bacterium
AAATGGGTATTATACTATTACAAAGGATGGCTCTATTATTTTTGGATCCCCTATTTCAGTAGGGCTGAACTTGATAACAGGGAATAGAATAATCGATATTTCCACTCCGTCATTTTTTGCTACTCAGTATGGTATTAATATTTCCGTGGATTCAAAAGTTGCCAACACAATTGGCATTATTGCAACCGGAACAATTATCGGTTTTATTCCGGAGGCAGTCATAGTTTACGGATTTAGTTTGGGAGGACTTTAATAATATTTACAAGAGAAGGTATGAATAAAAAAAGGAAACGTATTCTATTAATGGTTGTCTCCGTGATAGTATTGTATATTGTTTTTTACATTGGGAGGGTGATTGTTTATATACATAGCACGACTCATAATCCTAAAGAATATCTTTGGCTTTATAATGATTCCATTAAGTGTGATCTTGATACCATGTTTTCCATTGGAGAAACCAGAAAAGCTGATAATTATTACGACTACTTATACAAAAAGAAGTATTGTATAATAATACTTGAATACAAACAGTTAGGATCTCTTGATATTCAAAATGTATTGTTTCACACCCATGCAAATGTGAACCTCAATCATTTTATTTCCAGTTTTTGGGGAGAAGAATATAATATGGATTTGTATCCCAGACCTGAAACCTATATCAATTTTAAACTACCTTTCCAAAACGGGTTTAGTGTCAGTCTGGATACAACCAGCAGAATAGAAAAATGGATTGAAGGTAAAAATTATAGAGGCTTCTTCGGGAAAATATTGCATATGTCATTCAATAATGCGGAGGGAAAACCTTTGGTGTTTTTCGACTATAAATACATTGCTACTCCTACTTTATTTTTACTTTATAAACACCAAGGGAGGTTTATCGTCATTATCATCAACTCAAAAGAGAAGTTTGACGATAAAATCATACATATTTTAAATTTACAATAAATATAAAAGCGTTACTGTGGATTAAGTTCATCTCAGCGATAAAGGGCGGCGGGTTTTTTTATATGGATTAGGATCAATGATGCATACAATACAGCAAAGTGCATTTACAGCATTTATTAATCAAGGATATGGAGATAATCCTAATTTATTCAATTCTGACTTCTTACATTAAAAATTATGATGAATTACTTTTTCTATAAAGACTATATGTTTAATAAATGGATTAGGCATTCTAATCCGTTAGTCGCTTCCAGTAGTATGATAAGTCTTATTGAAGGATCAAACTTAATAGCAATCTCCTATATCCTTAACCGGTATTTGTTACACCTCAAGTATATACCTTCCTTCGAAATGGCATCCTACATTCTTTTAGCAATTGTGTTAATGATTATCAACGTCATGTACTTCACCAAACACGAAAAACAGATATGTCATAAATATAAAGGAGAAAGCTCATTGAAAAATATTCTTGGGTATGTTGTGTATGTAGGATACGCTATTGGTTCTATTGCGTTAGTATTATGGCTAATCAAAATCAAATGCGACTAATTAGTTAATTGATGAATGTACTTATATGGAACTATGAATGAATTAACTAAGCTTTTGGGCTCCTTATTTTGGGTCTTAATTAGTACTTAATAAACAATATATGGGAACAACGTATAAAATAACTACTAAAAATATTCTAAAATACTTTGGATTAGGGGTTACTGCAGATTTGATTGTAATGGCCTTTATAAGCATAATAGTAGCACCCGCACATACAACAAATCAAATATTATTGGGTGCTATGCTATGGTTATTTGCAGCAGTATTAACGATAGTAAGAGATGTGAGTTGCTTGTGGAATTTTTTGACGCACGATAAAGACGTCAATATTACAATAGATGATATAGAGGAGATATTACTATATAGCAGAAATAACAATACAAGAATAATTCATTTTAACGACATTGAAGGAATTATTATTTATACAGGCGCATCGAGATTAGGAACATCGTATATACATTATTATATGCTGGTTCTTACCAACAGGCAAGATTCCCTGTTTATTTCACCTATTCTGATTAATCGTTTGGAAAAAAAGTTTAGAAATAAACCTTATAAAAACCTTATACATGGATGGGGTATAATAAAGACTGAAGGGAAGACAGGGGATGAATTATTTGATGAAAATATAGAAAATAATATGTAGGCTCCGGTGATTGGCAGAATTTATAACCGCTATGCGTATGTGATGAATAACCCGACACGGTACACAGACCCAAGCGGGTATGTGTTTGAGCATGGCAATGACCCGAAGCCATTGTTAATGTTAAGCAGATACACTCCTGATTACGGGCTGTGGAACATAATATCACCATCTCATCATAATTATGATGCAGGACAAGGACTGCAATCAGATGAGTTTTCTACATATACATATGCCATTTGTAACGGATATACAGGGAATTGGAAATCTTTTGACACCCAATATAATGAACAAATAAACAGTCCGACTTTTAATGGCATGTTGCAAATAATGTACAGGTATACATCATGTTCACATTTACAACTTTCTTATAAAATATCAGCTGATGGCACTATGGAAGGTAAGTTTTCCGACTTATGCGTTGTTATTAAGAAAGCATTTATAAATATTCCTATTGGAAGCTATGAAACAACCAATGGAAATGCCTTGTCAAATATTGCCAGTAATGAAATAAACGGCACAAATACCAACGTTCAACATTCGACGAAAATTATAGACACACATATACTAAAAGTAACAGGATACTCAAACACAAGAACCATAGGTAGTGCAGCTTTCAATAAATCAATAACTTTCGATCCTAATATGATGGAAGTATCTACTTCAAATGGGTATTATACTATTACAAAGGATGGCTCTATTATTTTTGGATCCCCTATTTCAGTAGGGCTGAACTTGATAACAGGGAATAGAATAATCGATATTTCCACTCCGTCATTTTTTGCTACTCAATATGGCATTACCATTTCTGTAGATCCAAGAATTACTGAAACAATTGGTATTATCGCAACAGGAACAATTGCAGGGTTTATCCCGGAGGCAATGATA
>JAJZHJ010000351.1 GCA_021804525.1 Bacteroidota bacterium
AGATCACGTCATTGCCAGTGGCGAAAATGTGAATATTCTGGTACTCGATACTGAGGTTTATTCAAACACAGGAGGTCAATCCTCCAAATCGACACCGGTAGGTGCAGTAGCTAAATTTGCAGCTGCGGGCAAGCGTGTTCGTAAAAAAGACCTTGGATTGATGGCTACCACGTATGGTTATGTGTATGTCGCCCAGATAGCGATGGGGGCTAACGAAGCTCAAACATTGAAAGCGATTCGTGAAGCGGAAGCATACGATGGCCCTTCATTGATCATTGCTTATTCTCCTTGCATCAGCCATGGTTTAGCAAGCGGTATGGGCAAAGCACAACAAGAGGAAGAAAACGCTGTAATATGTGGATACTGGCACTTATGGCGCTACAATCCAAACTTGGCTGCCGAAGGCAAGAATCCTTTTATACTTGATTCCAAAGAACCTCAATGGGATAAGTTCCAGGATTTCTTACAAGGAGAAGTGCGTTATACTTCGTTGTTAAAACAGTTCCCAACAGAAGCGACAGAATTGTTCAAAGCAGCAGAAACGAATGCCAAATGGCGCTACAATTCTTACAAACGTCTTGCTGCAGAAATATACACTGTTGAAGAACAAGGATAACACTCTCTTTGATAGTTAATGATAAAAAACCGTTCGTTAAATTCTAATGGACGGTTTTTTTATGCTTTAGATGGCTGACAAAGATTAGTCAATAGTAGTTTTTGAGAAAGGAGGTAAGTTGATGTCGCAAAACAGCCCGTTGAGGTATTTATAATAACCTGTGATAGCTATCATGGCGGCATTATCCGTGGTAAAGGCAAATTTTGGAATGTAAACATTCCAATGATATTTTTCTCCATGTTCTATAAACGCTTTACGCAAAGCAGAATTTGCTGAAACTCCTCCAGCAACTGCAATTTCATGAATATTCAGATCGGAAGCAGCTTTGCGTACCTTTCCCATCAGAATTTCTATAATGGTACTTTGTAGCGAAGCACAAAGATCACTTTTTCGCTCTTCAATAAAGTTGGAATTCTCTTTCAGGTGATCACGAATGGTGTATAGAAACGAAGTCTTAAGCCCACTGAAACTATAGTCGTATCCTTTGATTTGTGGTTTGCTGAATGTGAAAGACGAGGCATCACCTTCTTTTGCCAAACGATCGATGACAGGGCCACCTGGATAAGGCAATCCAAGTACCTTGGCACATTTATCGAACGCTTCTCCTGCAGCATCGTCAATAGTTTGTCCGATGATTTCCATCTCATAATGTGATTTCACTAAGACTATTTGTGAATTACCGCCTGACACAAGCAAACAAAGAAAAGGAAAAACAGGCGGCGAAAAAGACACACCTTGCTCCTGAATGAAATGGGCCAAAACATGTCCTTGTAAGTGGTTTACATCTATCAAAGGAATATTAAGCGACAATGCAAATCCTTTAGCAAAAGAAGTCCCGACCAAAAGTGACCCCATTAAACCTGGGCCACGTGTAAAAGCAACTGCGTTCAGTTGTTTGGGTAAAACACCTGCGCGTTCCATAGCTTCATGAACCACGGGAATAATATTTTGTTGATGAGCACGTGAAGCCAGTTCAGGAACGACACCGCCATATGCACGATGCACCTCTTGATTGGCAATTACATTGGATAATAAGATTCCATTAGAAATAACGGCAGCTGACGTGTCGTCGCATGATGATTCGATACCTAAAATGATCGTTTTCATTGAAATAAAATAGAGCGGAATCGGCTTTCTGTTAGGTTAAAAGCAAAGAAAGAGACCAATTCGGGGTATTGCGTACAAAGATACAGTTTTTTTGCAACCACAAAAACGCTTCTATGAGTCAAATAAAATGTTAAATAGGTAGAGACTTTTTTTAATGATGAGAAAATAGTACCTTTGCAAGACATTAATTAATAGATAGTTTTTCAAATGGAATCTGCCACTTCCCGATTTCATGACATTGCTCCGCTGAGTGAACAAGATGTCCCTGCCGCAATTCGTCAATTGCTTGCCGAACCCAAGTTTGTGCAAATACTGATGTATCTGTTCCCAGACCAACCCATTGACAAGGTGAAAACTCTCTTTCAAAGTGTTGAGTCCGTGCGCGATTTTCAACATAAAATTGATTACCCATTCTTGCAAGATGTAGAGGCGAAAACAACGTATGGTATTCATTTAGAAGGAACCGAAAATTTAAAACCAACCGAAAATTATCTCTATCTTTCTAACCATCGCGATATTATATTAGATGCTTCCTTTTTATGCATCAAACTGATGGATAAAAATTTCGATACTGTGGAGATAGCTGTTGGTGATAATCTCCTTATAGAACCTTGGATTGAGACTTTAGTGAGACTAAACAAGAGTTTTATTGTTCGGCGTGGATTACGTGGTCGACAGCAATTGGAGGCCTCACGTCTTTTATCAGAGTATATTCGTTATGCTATTCAAGACAAGCATCAATCTGTGTGGTTAGCACAACGTGAAGGAAGAGCCAAAGACAGCAACGATCTAACTCAAGAAAGTTTGTTGAAAATGCTTGCTATGTCAGGAGATGGAACTCCAATTGAGAATCTTGCATCACTCTCCATCTGTCCGCTAACGATTTCATACGAATATGATCCATGTGATTTTCTGAAAGCAAAAGAGTTGCAACAACGACGTGATAACCCTGATTTTCAGAAGAGTCCTCAAGACGATTTGCGAAGCATGCAAACAGGGTTTAAAGGATTTAAAGGTCAAATGGTGTATGTAATTGGAGAAAAGTTACGAATATCGGTTGAGAAATTGTCCATCCTCCCACGAGCGGAGCAGTTTAGCGCCATAGCGAAAGCAATTGATAATCAAATACATCGAAATTATCATATTTATGCTTCCAATCGGATAGCTTACGATCTGCTGTATCCTGAACAAGCGATGGGAGGATATTCGGATGAAGAAAAAGCGAGGTTTGAAAATTACCTACATGAACAAATTGCAAAAATTGACTTGCCAAACAAAGACGAATCCTTTTTGCGACTTAA
>JAJZHJ010000352.1 GCA_021804525.1 Bacteroidota bacterium
ATATCATCAAACTCCACCTGATCATTCCCTGATTTATAATCCACAATCCGCGTCACACCTTCTTTGCGATCAATGCGGTCAATAAATCCTTTAACGTTGACCTCTCTTTTTCCGTCGGAAAGAGGCAATCGTACCAAAAAAGGTTCTTCGGAAGCAAGATATTCAAAAGGAGCATGTATCCGATCTTGCCGCAACAGTTGCATCATGTACTGACGAATCACGGTAGCCAAGATAAGGTGCTGCCCTTCAGGATATACAATGCCTTTCTCTTTTTGCAGGAAAACACGCGTATATACCAATGCCACGATCTGATCTATTGCCGCGACATCTTTCAAAAGTGCATCTACTGTGGCAGTCGTAACCAACTTTCCGATGTAAGGTTGATAGAGCATTTGCATTGCTTCATGAAACAACAAACCAAACATATTTGCCTCGATGGTTTCTTCCACCTCTTTTCCTTCATTCAATCCCTCGACGGCTGTCAAGTAAAACCGCAACGGACAATCTAAGTAAGCATTTATGGAACTTGCCGAAAGCGCCTTCCCGCTTTCAGGCATCAGGTATAATTGCAGTTTTTCCTGAATAGGAGCTTGTTTCTGCACTTCAATATATGCCGCTCTTTGCGGCGAAACCGAAAAAGTGGCAGTTGCTTCATGAATAGGAACACGGTAATGATAACGCAATTGATACAAGTAGCGACTCACTTCGCCCGACTGCAATCCATCGGAACGGATGTCATAAAGCAAATGCACCTGTTTTGCCCGATGCAGAAGCCGATAAAAATGATAGGCAAACACGGCATCCTGATGTTCGCCGGTGGGGAGTCCGAATCCTTTACGTAGATTATATGGAACAAAAGAGAGCGCCGTTTGTTTTTGAGGGAAGACGCCTTCATTGAAAGATAGAATAATGACATTCACGAAATCCAACGCACGCGTTTCCAAAAGCCCCATGATCTGCAAGCCTGACAACGGTTCTCCTTCAAAAGGGAGAATCAACCCATCCATCAACTGTTTGATCAACCGTCTGAAGGTTTCGTTCGACATTTCGGTGGTGTAGTCGGCAAAAAGCATCTGTGCTCGGCTAAGCATCCCGTACAAACTGAAAAGCAACTCCTGCTCCAGTTGCCGTTCCATCGGATCATCCGCAGTCGGCTGCATGTATTGAAGAAGTTGTTTCACAACAGACACCAGATAAGCAATGGTTTCCTGCGGCGTTTCACAAACCGAGAAGATGGAACTAAGCAAATCATTTTTCCCCAACTCAGTATGTGAGATAAAAATCTTGTTGTAGCGCGTAATCTGTTCTGACAACGCATTCACCACCTCATCCATGAGAAATAATAAATAGGGATGATGCAAAAGTTGCTGAACCGGTTGAAAGTAGAACAACGTCTCATTGTCGCTCTGTTTTGCATGACGTTGCAGCAAAAGCAACTGATCAATGAACACCGCAGCAGATGAAATAGAGACAGGATAACCCATTGTCACGTTCACGTTGCGAACCTCTTCGGGTAAAGCGTAAATAACGGGTAATAACAGATTTTCATCGGGGAGCAGAATAACTGTTTGCATTAAAGCATCTGGAGACTGTTCTGCATTAGTTTGAACATAAGACTCCCGCAGTAAACTCGCCACATACTTAGCCTGACCGACAGCAGAAGGAATTCCCACTAACGAGATGTCTCGCTCAACAGGAAAATCGTTCTCCAACTCATATCGGGAAGGAAACTGATGCAGGTTCTCACGGATAAAATCACTGCCACGATTGACGGAATCTTTCAATTCCGGTATGTCGTAATCCCAATAAAAATCAGCCAGACCCATCTTCTTGAAATAAGAAAAAAGCTCTTTTTCGGCTGGCGTGAGTGCATTAAAGCCCACGAAGACAATGCGGGAGCAATCCATCGGAATCGATTCACGTCGCATCATACGTTCCGCGACATCGCGAAAGATCATTCCCTGATATCCTTCATTGCGTTGCAACAATTCATTTCGCAACGTGTCATACAACGGATAAAGAATTTCCCAGGTGGCACGAAAATCTTTTTGCTTGACACTCTCCTGCGTCGGTTCGAATGTTGACCAGAATCGTTTGATTGCTTCAATCTGGTTTTCGCTTAGATAACTGAACAAATTGTCGATCTCCTTCAGCTCCGTCACATTGGTAAACAACTGTTTGGCATCTATCAGATACTTATCAACATCGTCGAAATCATTGATCAACATTTCGCCCCAATAGACAAAATGATCAAATGTCTCTTCCTTTTTGCTCACCCGTTGATAAATGGCATAGAGGCGGAACAACAATCCCACTTTATCAATGGTTTGCAGCGACGAAAGTTGCGAAAACAATTCGTTGATGGTGATTGTTGCAGGAGCAAAGATAGGCTGACGAACAATCTTTTTCAGGTAATGTTGAAAAAAAAGACCGGCTCGCCGATTGGGGAAAACAAAGATAACATCCGCCAGTTCGGAAGCATGATGCCGATAATAAGCCGAAGCAATCTTCTCTAAAAAAACCATTTATACAAGATTTACTCCTAAAAAGGATATCCGATAGCAAAGAAAAGCGCCGATCGTTGAGAGAAATGGGTGACAAGTGGAATCCATGCCTCGTTGCCTCTGAAAGCCGGATTATAAAGTTGATGGCCCAAGTCCATTCTCAGCACAAAATAGTTCAGATTGAAGCGAAGACCAAAGCCGTAACTCATGGCAATTTGTTTATAAAACTGAGAGAAGATGAACGTTCCATCCGGTTGTGTACTGTAATTGCGTATTGTCCAAATATTTCCTGCATCGTAAAATAGTGCACCTTCAAATTTCCAAAACATTTTGAATCGATATTCGATATTTCCCTGCAATTTAATATCACCCGTATGGTTGACAAAATCGATAACGCCACTCGACAAAGGATAGCCGCCAGGCCCCAACGTATAGGAAGACCATCCGCGTATTCCATTGGCACCGCCTGCATAATAACGTTCTTCAAATGGCACCACGTCGGCATTTCCAA
>JAJZHJ010000353.1 GCA_021804525.1 Bacteroidota bacterium
TTCTACAATAACAGACAGCACGTTCCGGCGAAACAAATCACTCATGATTTGAGTAATCACATTATCGGCGAAAGAGATGGTTACAAAAGAAAGATTAGGCTCATTCTCCTTCACTTGTTCCGTATATACAATAGTGGGAACCGAGTGATCAAGCAAATGATAATCCAATGGGATGCGTAGCTGACGATCGACGACAACACGTAACGGATTCTTGCCGATCCACTGATGTGCTGTTAGTTTTGGATTGTCTTTCACAGCTGTGGTAGTCCCTACCATGATAGCAGACTCCTCCGTTCGAGTCTTGTGAACCAACATTTTGGTGAAATCGGTAGAAAGTTGAATAGGTGGCGTAGTGCAGGTGTTATCTCTCAGTTTATCTAAATAACCATCGGCACTTTGAGCCCATTTTAGCAATACAAAAGGGCGGCGTTGACGCTGATAGACAAAGAAACGCCGATTCAGCCATTCTCCTTCCTTTGCTAAAACACCGGTAATAACTTCTACACCGGCTTCACGCAGCATCTTTATACCACAACCTGCTACTTTTGGGTTTGGATCAATATTGGCAATGATCACACGCGGAATCTTCTTGTTGATAATCAAAGCAGCGCACGGCGGAGTATGCCCGTAATGCGAACAAGGCTCCAAATTGACGTAAAGTGTTGAATGAGTCAATAACTCAGGTTGGCGAACACTTTCAATGGCATTAACTTCGGCGTGCGGGCCTCCATAACGACGATGAAATCCTTCTCCGATGATTTGATCATTGCAAACGATCACAGATCCCACCATCGGATTTGGAGCTACCTGCCCCATCCCGTTTATGGCCAATTGCAAACAACGTTGCATGTAGAGTGTATCGTTCATTATCAAGCTGTTTGAAGTGCAAAAATACTATCAAACAACCACAATTCAATCACCAACTACCAGAATGCAAGTTCTTATTTGGTATTGTATTGATTCATGGTGTTTTGAATCCCACTCAGACAAAAGCTTTTAATCATGTCGACGGCTATGGGAATTTTCGTATCAAGAACAGCCCATTCTTCCCGCCCCCATTTTCCTAAAACATAATTTACCTGTGCGCCACGCGGAAAATCATTCCCGATACCAATGCGTAACCGTGCATAGTTTGCGGAATTTAGAACAGATTGAATGTGCTTTAACCCGTTATGACCCGCGTCACTGCCTTGCGGTTTTAGGCGCAGAGCGCCTAAAGGCAGTGCGATGTCGTCCACAACCACTAACAGATTCTCTTCAGGGATATGTTCTTGTGCAAGCCAATAACGTACTGCGTTACCGCTTAAATTCATGTAAGTTGACGGTTTAAGCAAAAACAGTTTATGGCCTTTGAGTGAAAGCTCGCCGATTGCTCCATAACGGCGATCCTCAAAAACAATATTGGACGCTTCAGCTAAAGCGTCCAATACGTTGAAACCTATGTTGTGGCGTGTATTTTGATACTCCTCGCCAATATTTCCTAATCCTGCAATTAAGTACTTCACACGAAAAAATGAATTAAGACATGTTTCTCGTTTATTTCCTCACGCTTATTTTTTTACAGCACGGGTTGTGTTAACGGTTGCAACAATAGCCGTTTTAGGGGTTACCAGCTCCAGGTTAGGGAACGAAAGTTCGGATACTTGGATGGTTTTGCCTAATCCTAAATTGTCAACGTTGATTTTAAGCTGTTCCGGGATATTTTGTACCAAGCCTTTCACTTTGAGTAATCGCAAGTTTTGTTGCAATTTTCCCCCTGCTTTTACTCCTTCGGCTAAGCCTTCAAGACGTACAGGGACGGCCATTACAACAGGCTTGTCATCGGTGACTTCGAAAAAGTCGAGGTGAAGCACTTTTTCTGAAACCGGGTGAAATTGAAGCTCTTTCATGATAGTCGAATGTTTAACACCATCAATCGTTAGTTCAACTAAGAAAATTTCGGGGGTGTAGATCAATTTACGAACATCACTTGCAATGACTTGAAAATGGGTGTTTTCTTTCCCGCCGTAAAGAACACAAGGGATGTTTCCACTATTTCTTACTGCGTTGGTGGCTTTTTTGCCGACTTCCTGGCGGATTGTTCCGCTTACTTGAAACGTTTTCATTGTTAAATTTGTTTGTGTTACTCAAAATTAAAGCTGTTGAGAGTCAAGCTATTAATGCTAAATTTCCCATCACACTTGCGCCTCTGTAAAAGGCAGCACAAAGGTAATACTTTTTTTCGTTCTACCGCTGTGCCTCTCAATCTGTTTTTAAGTAACTTACTGCGAGTTACTAACCAAGTTGCTCACTTGCTTCCAACAAATGGTAGCCCAGACTCTTAAGCGTCATGGCAACCAACTCGTTGTCATTGGTTTTTATGACTGCAGCTGCATTGCCATTGTGCGCAAACGCGTAAAGATATTCTATTTCAATAGTAATGCTGTCAAGGTGTTGCAAAGCCTGATACAAATTGCCTGGCTGATTCGGTATTACGAAACCTACCACGTCAGTAGTATGTACCGCAAACTCTTGCTGTTTCAATGCGGCAAGTGCAACATCGGTCTGATCAACAATCATGCGGAGAATGCCAAAATCTGCGGTATCGGCTATGCTGAACGCTGCGATGTTGATATGCTTTTCGGAAAGGACGCGCGTTACTTCGGCAAGCCTTCCTGTTTTGTTTTCTAAAAAAAGCGAGAGTTGTTGCAAGAACATAATGAATTCGTTTAAAGGTAGATAAATGGATCGCGAAATTTAATGTGGACGCTTGTCGATGACTCGTTTTGCTTTCCCTTCGGAGCGTTCAATTGTTTTTGGCTCCACTAACTTAATTTTGGCGCTGATGCCAAGTGTGCTTTCAATATTGGCTTTTATCTTGTGAGTCAAAGCTTCCAATTGTCGTACTTCATCCGAGAAAAACGACTCGTTTACTTCAACCAGGATTTCAAGGATATCTAAGTTATTCACCCTGTCAACAATTAAAAGATAATGAGGCTCTGTTTCGCTCATTTCCAAAAGTACCGATTCTA
>JAJZHJ010000354.1 GCA_021804525.1 Bacteroidota bacterium
AGCTGCCCGCATTATTTCAGATATTTCAGATGATGAGTTAGCTGTTCCTTTGTACACAACTTTTACGGGCAAGTTTCCCGAATCATTCAATCCTTTAACCATTTCATTTGAGTGCGCATCTACGCTTATTACTGCGTCTCCACCGTAAAGTAATTG
This sequence comes from Bacteroidota bacterium, assembly GCA_021804525.1. GTDB lineage: Bacteria > Bacteroidota > Bacteroidia > Bacteroidales > Paludibacteraceae > Microbacter. The sequence goes on from JAJZHJ010000354.1 coordinate 157, forward strand.
TGCTCCGGTAATAAACCATACTTCTAAATTTTCAAATTTGAATTCCATAATAATTTAATTTAAAATTCCCATTGCCATAATAATGAGGAATTTGAGTTTGCGTTATTGCTAAATAATAATTGAATTGTGTATTTCAAAGAATGATACTGAATTTATTTTACCTCCTTTATGATGCCCGTCAAATTATTGGGAATCCATACCTCCATCTCATCAACTCCCCTATTACTCCATGCGAAATATGGAATGGCTTTAATGAGGCAGCTTTGAGTCACTAATCCATTGGATTGTTTAATCACTTTTGCTTCGCCTGTTATCATATCAATGCCGCCTAACAAATCAGGGTAAAATGTTGCTTTTAGTTTTGTAGAATCGGGCAGTACGATGTTCGAAATGTTTCCTTCATTATCAACTCCTTCCAAACAGAAAACAATAGGGCCTCGCTCGATAACCACCTTATTTTGATCATTTTTGACTTGTGAATTTGCAATAACACGCCTTATCGGCATGGGGAAATTCAATTCAATAAGATCATTCTTAGTCCATGTACGTGAAATTACCGCATATCCTTTCTTCAAAGTATAAGGCGTCTTCTTGCCATTTACTTTAAGTATGAACTGATGAGGATATGGCGATTCAAACGCATACAAATTGCTTGGAACAGGATGATTTTCTACCCATCCCGGGATACGTACACAAACTGAAAAATGAGATTTTTTTCCAGGTGTAATACTGATTATATCATTCCCATTCCAAGGATAATCGGTTTTTTGATTGATTGTTATCTGATTAGTTCCATTAAGAGTTAATGTCGCTGAACTACCAACAAAAAGATTTATATAAAGACTGTCTTTATTCCGGGCATAAATATAACCCGATAGGGAAGGCATAAATCGGCACATATTCGTCGGACAACACGAACAATCAAACCACGGCTGACGGGTTAAACTTCCTCGGTTAAACTTATATTTCCCATCACAAGCAAGCGGATTGGCATAAAAGAATTTATCGCCGCTGAGAGAGACTCCTGACCGTAAACTATTGTACAACGTACGCTCAAGGACATCAATATATTTTGAATCTCCATGTAAAAGGAACATACGGTAGTTCCAGAATACATTGGCAATAGAAGCACAAGTCTCATTATAGGCCGTCAGGTTTGGCAACTGGTAATTGTCACCAAAGCGCTCTCCATCAGGGATAGCACCAATGCCTCCTGTGATATAATATTTTTTCGAAGCCATGTTATTCCATATCTTATCAATGGCTTGCAGGTAAGCTGTGTCTCCTGTCAGAGCGGCAACATCGGCCACTCCGGAATATAAATAACCTGCTCTCACGGCATGACCTTCCGCTACAGTTTGATCAACAACCGGCTTGTCATCTTGTGTGTAAGTGGTTTTTGGATTGTTATATCTTCCCCGGCAGTCGATAAAAAACTTAGCCAGATTGAGATATTTCTTTACGCCGGTAATCCGGTACAAACGAACTAAACCCATTTCCACGATTTCATGTCCGGGTGCGTCATGCCGTTTGCCTGGACCAAAAACACGACATAGCAAATTGGCATTCTTTAGCGCAATATTCAGGAGATTACGTTGTCCGGTAGCTTGATACCAGGCAGCGGCAGCTTCAAAGAGATGCCCCGAATCGTAAGTTTCATGGCTTAATATGGATTCATTCACCCATCTTTGGGCACCAGACCATGGATGCGGATGCTCCGGGTCAATGGTACGGGCTGTATACAGATATCCATCCGGTTCCTGAGCTCTCCCGATAATGGTAATCAGGCTATCTACATATTTTCCCAGCTTCGGATCAGGGTGGACTGTCAGGGAATAGGCAGCTCCTTCGATAATTTTATATATATCTGTGTCGTCAAAGGGATATTGGGTCTGGAATTTTCCCTTAAAGGAAGGATCAGTATTTTTCTTTCCTGCGAGGATAAAATTTTCTACCCTGCCTGTTTCTTCACACTTTTTGAACGACGAAGGGATAGTTACTGTCCGGTTGGTATCGATCCTGGGAAGCCAGAATTGATCGCTGATAGTCACCTTATTAAACGGAACCCCTTGAATAGGATAATCAACAGCACGCTGAGCAAAGCTGTTGATGAAAAGAAAAGAGCTTAAGAAAAAGAGTAAGTTTCTCATATTGAGCATTAAGGTAAATGACATTTAGAATATTTTCAATTTAGGCAGGACATCGACATTCCCTCATATTAAAATCACTATTTAGTCATTGATTTATCGTATTACAGTGAAATGTTGCATTTTGACTTAATGAATCGGCTATAGTCAAATAAGTATCTTACATACACTTATTTGGTCAAAAAAATATCAAATGGTAAAATTGAGACCTTGCTGAATGAGTTGATCGTATTTCTCCTTAATAAATTGATAATAAAACGCTCCTTTGCGTGATGAGTTTTTATCTTTCTCATCCAGCTTTTCAAGGATGCCCATCGCCAATATCTTTTTTCTGAAATTACGCTTGTCAATAACATTCTGATATATTGACTCATAAAGACTTTGCAAAGTGGGTAACGTAAATTTCTCCTGCAACAGATTAAACCCAATTGGTTTTACTGCCGCATGGCGTTGTAAGAGATTCAATGTGTCTCTTACCATTATTGAATGATCAAAAATTAGATCAGGAAGTTTTGTAATTTTCACCCAACGTGCATCATATTTTGCAGCTAATGAAGTGTCAAACTTTTCAATATCAACCAATGCGTAATAAGCGATGGAGATTACTCGTTCAACATCTCTATCCACTTCACCAAATGCACCTACTTGCTCTAAATAAATATCATCAATACCGGTGAATTCCCCCACGACCCTCTTAGCTGCT
>JAJZHJ010000355.1 GCA_021804525.1 Bacteroidota bacterium
GAAAATATGTTCCATATCTTCAGTGTATATAACCTCCCGCTCTATCAATTGCAATGCCAGTTGATGATGTCCTTTTGTATACTCTGTAAGAATTTTTTTTGCGCGTTCAAACTGCTCACTGATAATGCGTTTTGATTCAGCATCAATTAGATCAGCCGTTGTGTCGCTGTACGGCTTTGAGAATCCAAACTCATAACTGCCTGAAGAATCATAATAGCTTATATTTGGCAATTTGTCACTCATGCCATAATAAGCCACCATAGCATAGGCCTGTTTGGTTACTTGTTCCAAATCATTTAATGCACCGGTGGAAGGTGTACCGAAAAATAGTTCTTCGGCAGCGCGTCCGCCTAACGTGGCACAAATTTGATCTAGCATGTGTTCTTGAGTTGTAAGTTTCCGCTCTTCGGGCAAATACCAGGCTGCTCCCAAAGCTTCCCCGCGAGGCACAATGGTAACTTTGACCAATGGATTGGCAAATTGCAGCATCCAGCTCACCGTTGCATGGCCGGCTTCGTGATAAGCAATTGATTTCTTTTCGGAGATGGTGGTTAGTTTTGTTTTACGTTCCAAACCGCCTACAATTCGATCTACTGCATCAATAAAATCTTGTTTTTCAACTGCCTTTTTGCCTTTACGGGCTGCAATAAGAGCTGCTTCATTACAGACATTGGCAATGTCGGCACCTGAAAAGCCAGGTGTTTGACGTGCTAAGAAGTCGATATCGAGATGTTCGTCAATTTTAATAGGACGAAGATGTACTTTGAAAATATCAATACGTTCATGTAAATCAGGAAGTTCCACATGTATTTGTCGGTCGAAGCGACCGGCACGCAACAAGGCTTTATCTAAGATATCGGCGCGGTTGGTTGCTCCAAGAATGATGACGCCACTGTTTGAACCAAAGCCATCCATTTCAGTAAGCAATTGATTAAGGGTGTTTTCACGTTCATCATTAGCTCCCATATTCGGATTCCGCCCACGGGCGCGGCCTACGGCATCAATCTCATCAATAAAAATAATACAAGGCGCTTTTTCTTTGGCTTGTCGAAACAAATCGCGCACACGAGATGCTCCTACACCAACAAACATTTCGACAAAATCAGATCCTGACATGGAGAAGAAAGGCACATCAGCTTCTCCTGCAACGGCTTTGGCTAACAAAGTTTTCCCTGTACCCGGAGGGCCAACTAACAGAGCACCTTTGGGTATCTTTCCACCCAATTCGGTATAACGTGAAGGATTTCGCAGAAAAGCAACAATCTCTTCCACTTCTTGCTTGGCACCATCTAAGCCGGCCACATCTTTAAACGTAACCTTCATGTCGCTGGTTGTTTTGTCAAATAGTTGTGCTTTTGATTTCCCAACGGAGAAAATACCGCCTGCTCCACCACCACCGCTGTTCATTCGACGCGACAAGAAGATGAAGAAAGCCACCATCAGAAGGATAGGAAGGATTGAGTAGAGAAAGGTGTTAAAATAATCACTCTCCTTTTGATAGAAAACTTGACCTGTAAACTTATTATTCGTGCGTGCATCTGATAGAAACTTTTGCATCTCCTGTGCAGAACCAAAATGTACGGTGATTTGAGGGTTCTGCTCGAATTTTGCCGAATCTTGACCGAACACAGCGGTTAGCGAACCTTTATTAATGATTGCAGTAGCATAGTTTTGATTGGAGGTAACGGTGATTTTACTCACATCATTATTTATCACATACGCTTGAAAATCAGAAAAGGATACTTCTTTCGTGCCTGACGACTGAGAAAAGAAAGTCATGGCGAGCAGACCAATCCCGATGAGGGCATAGAATCCGTATAAAAGGTTTTGACGGTTAGGCTGCCGCTTATTCGGAGAGTTTGAATTATTGGATGACCTGCCAAGTTTGTTGTTATTTGGTTCCATAAAAAAGGTGTTTCAAAAATAGGAAGTATAATGCTTTTTCACTGCCACTATAGTTTGCAGCGAGCGTTTATTTATGCAATATCAGCTACCTGGGTAATCTCTGCGTCTGCCCATAGATGCTCAATATCATAGAAATGACGTGGTTCACGTTGAAAAATATGTACAATAGCTTGCAAATAGTCCATAGCGACCCATTGTGCATTTTCGACGCCATCGATAGCTGCGGGTTTGGTTTCCGCTTTTTCGTGTACGTAATCTTTTACGGAACGTGTGATGGCGTTGATGTGTGTGTTGGAGTCACCTTCGCAGATGACGAAAAAACTACAAGCTGCATTTTCGAACTTGGTTAAGTCCACAACAACGATGTTCTTCCCTTTTTTTTCTTGAATTCCTTCAACAATAGAATTGACTAAGTGCTTGTTATCCATTCGGTAACTATAAAGTAAAATAAATAGAACTAACGATGTATGAAAATGCGCCTTCCTCGCGTAAGCACACATCGCCTATTCAGAGAGAATATGCGTAAAGCACTATTTGCGTGATCGTTGCTTGTAATGGAGACGGTCTTTGGTTGGAGCAAATCAACATGCAAAGATAATGCTAAATTGCAACATTACATAATCGGATGCTGTCCTTGTTTTCATGAGACAAGAATTACGATGAAATGAGCAGGATTAAGTAATTAGCCACTCAAAAAGATGATTTTTATATGGCAAAGGATTGAGATGAAAATTAAAGCAATTTTGTTTTTATAGAAAGGAATTGGGAACAAAAAAAAGAGACTGCCTTTTTTGGACAGTCTCTTTTTGCTTTATAATCACTAAATCACACGTTGTGATTCAGTCAATATTTATTCTTAGTTTTTATCCCAATACAACTTGGTAGACATCTTATCGCCGCCGATTGCAGCTGCTGCCTGGGTATAGTTAATAGGATTAAGTGTCTGTTCTCCACTTGGGTAAGGGTACCTGTAAGGGAACGTAACCACGCCCGATGCCGGTGATGGTGGTTCGTTCATAACCGGAGCATCCAATCTGCGCCATTCTGTCCATCCCAAATATCCTCGGAGATAGAAAGATATCCATGCTTGTGTTCCAATA
>JAJZHJ010000356.1:0-2814 GCA_021804525.1 Bacteroidota bacterium
CTGCATACTTTCCCAGCGACATATCGCATAGCACCTGATTCGGTTGGGCAACGGTCGATCTATTTTGAACAAAAAGCCAAAAAGGGAGAACCTGCCATTTTTCAAATCAGTTTCACCTATCGGTCGTATGCTCAATCGTATGATTTATCGCGACTCTCTCCATTGCCTTACAAAACCTCATCAACTCTCTATCGCAAATACACCGCCGAGCAGCCTCCCCATATTGTCTTTTCAAGGGAGATAAGACATTTGGCCGACTCCATTGTCGGAACGATAACAGAACCTACCGAGATTGTTCGTAAATTATACACGTGGATCAACCGAAATATCATCTGGTCGGGAGCACTGGAATATTCTACCATGGCTAACATTCCATACTTTGTACTGATGAATCGTAAAGGCGATTGTGGCATGCAAACACTTCTTTTCATGAGTATGGCGCGTTACAAAGGTATTCCTGTGAAATGGCAAAGCGGCTGGATGATGCATCCCAACGAAGTCAATTTGCACGATTGGAGCGAAGTCTATTACGAAGGAATTGGGTGGGTTCCCGTGGATGTTTCTTTTGGGTTGCAACAATCAGAAAACAGGCGTATTCGCGATTTTTACATCTCGGGCATCGACTCTTATAGATTGATTATCAACGACGCCATCAGCGCGCCCCTCTTTCCAGCCAAACAATTTATGCGAAGTGAACCTGTTGACTTTCAACGCGGGGAAGTGGAATCAACGCACGGGAATCTTTATTTCGACCAATGGAAATATTCCATGCAAGTGGAATATGTGAAGTAACCATTTCTGTGGAAGTTATATAAAAATGTCCGTCTCGTCCTGAAGGCGTAGATTCTAACTCTTTACTCAAAATTTCCAATGGTTAATTTTGGCGTTTTTCTGATGTCTCAACGTACCATTTTCATAAAAATGAAAACTTATTGCTTGAATCCAATTGCTTTTGAACAAAAAAACAGTATTTTTGTAGCAACAAAACAAACCTAAAATTAAAATCCTTATATCCTTAATACAGGGAATCAATTAAATTCCCGCAAAATATCTCTTGCGTTTTACTGCATTTAACTATAAAAATATAAAACGATCATATAAACTATTTACATCAAAGAATATGGTAATGTTTTTATGTGAGTTCCACACGTCCTTAAACTTAGAAATTATTTATGTATGAAACGAGCCATAAAATGACTTATACTCAAGGGAATGATTATTTTGGCGAGTTCCATACATCCTTAATGTTAGAAAATAAAATACACGTATGAAACGATTCGGTGTCATAATTTCTGTTTTGGTCATCTTAGCGACTGGGTGTTCAAAAAACAATGAAACCGGAAGCACTTCTGTTGTAACCGTTACCACAGCCGGCACGTTGGCAACCCTTCTGGGTTCATCATTAAAAACAAGTAAAATCCTCATTGTTAACGGTACAATTGATGCACGTGATTTTGTAACAATGCGCGATAGTATGCCATCATTGACAACGTTGGATCTTAGCGCTGCCACAATAGTTGATTATAGCGGCACGCTTGGAACTGCAGGAACAAAGAACATGGATTATCCAGCAAATACGGTTCCAACTCTTGCATTTCACAATGCCACAACGAATATCAATAAAACAAACTTGACTAAACTCAGTTTACCCGGATCGGCTACAGCCATTGGAGATTCTGCTTTAATGAACTGTTCCGGTTTAGCTACCATCACAATCCCTTATGCCTTGGTTACTCTCGGAAGTAGTGCTTTTTTTGGTTGTAGCGGCTTAACTACGATAACAATCCCTTCGACAGTGGCAGCCATTGGCTCTTACGCTTTTTTCAATTGTGGCGGATTAACCACCGTCACGGTCTATACTACTTCGCCGGTCGATTTATCCCGTTCAATTTCTGTATTTGGCGGAGTGAATGCTAATACGTGTATTTTATATGTGCCTACCGGCACGAAAAGCATCTATCAAGCAGCCAGTGGCTGGTCTTACTTTAATAACATCGTGGAACTCGGCGGCGGAGCGGCGATTTAAATAGCCGATTGCATATTGACACAAATAGTGTTGCGCTGAAGCAACCCGTTTGTTTCTTCCATTTTATAGAATAGTGATAGTTTCATCTGTATTGAGACTATCACTATTTTTCATTTCAGCTATTCCGGTTGCACCAATTCATGAGGAGGAAACAAAATCATCACGTGTGTAAGGAATGGATTAATTGTAAATATTAAACTTAAAAAGCGAAAATATAAATACTGCTGGGTAAATTTGGGGGCTAAAATTAATTCAAGAATTATTTCTATCGTACCATTAACTTACAAATCTACCTATCGATGAAAAAACTTAATCGGAAACAGTCGGAACAAAATCAGAAACGACTTAAACGAGAAAAAGAGAAAGCTGAATATATTGCCAAAATAAAATACATTGTCGATGTATTTGGAGGTGAAGGTACTTTTGCCTTAATTCTCAAAGATACTCTTGAAATTGTGTATCGCTTACGTTTTCTTCCCTTCAAGGTAACCTCAAAAAACCATCCTGATACTCCACCGGAGAACATCAAACACTTACAAACATCCATCAAGAGACTTTTGCATGACAGCAATTTTTCGCTGTTTCATAATGAAAAAGAAATGCTACTTGCAGATCTTACTACTGCAGGATTTAGTGTCAATACGCTTACATTATGGTGCCAAAACAACAATGATAACCTTGAATAGAAAAGTGAGTTTGCTAACCGAATGACGAAATTTATAGAGGAAAAAATTTATCAAAAAGCCTTTGATCTTAGTTATAATCTAGGATCCTTTATGTGTTCTTTT
>JAJZHJ010000356.1:2824-2990 GCA_021804525.1 Bacteroidota bacterium
TTTTTCGCTGTTTCATAATGAAAAAGAAATGCTACTTGCAGATATTACTACTGCAGGATTTAGTGTCAATACGCTTACATTATGGTGCCAAAACAACAATGATAACCTTGAATAGAAAAGTGAGTTTGCTAACCGAATGACGAAATTTATAGAGGAAAAAATTTAT
>JAJZHJ010000357.1 GCA_021804525.1 Bacteroidota bacterium
TTACAAAGAGCTGCTGTTTCTGTCCCTGCAAATATATCGGAAGGTTCAGCAAAATCGAGTAACAAAGATTTTGCCCGTGTTCTTGAAATCTCTCTTGGTTCGACTTTTGAATTGGAAACAGAATTACTTGTTTCACTCAATCTTTCATACGTGTATTTTATTTTCTAACATTAAGGATGTATGGAACTCGCCAAAATATTAACTTGAAAGCGTTTATAATTTCAATGTCTCGTTGAACTCGTAAACTTGTTTCATTCCCTTGAGTATAAGTCATTTTATGGCTCGTTTCTTATATTGACTTGGAAAAATACAATCAATTGCAAGAAAAACTTGCAGAGCTGCAGAAAATAATAATTTGGTTCAAAGAAAAGTTATAATCAATAAAAAAATCCGGGATTCAACTGTCCGCAGCCCTGATTAATGTCTTGGCTCTTGATTCTTGACTCTTGGTTCTCAAAAAAATGAAAACAACAGCAGTTCGATTATATGGCAAAGACGATCTTCGTTTGGAAGAGTTTGAATTACCTCCGATAGGCGAAGACGAAATTTTAGCCAAAGTAATAAGCGACAGCATCTGTATGTCGTCGTACAAAGCGGCACATCAAGGCACTGAACACAAACGAATCCCCAAAGACGTGGCAAATAATCCCGTTATTATTGGTCATGAATTTGCCGGAGAGTTAATTCAAGTTGGATCAAAATGGGCAAATCAATACAATGAAGGCGACAAGTTTTCCATTCAGCCTGCCTTGAATTATGCCAACGGACCGGTGGGTATTTTAAGTGCGCCTGGTTATTCATACCACCACATAGGCGGCGATGCCACTTACGTGATCATCCCCAACGAAGTGATGGAATCAGGCTGTCTTTTGAGTTATCAAGGCGAAGGTTTTTATCCTGCCTCGCTTGCCGAGCCACTCTCTTGTGTGATCGGAGCTATGCACGCCAATTACCACACCACTCCTGGATCATATATTCATCACATGGAAATTGTGGATAGGGGAAATATGGCCATTTTAGCTGGTGTTGGGCCGATGGGACTCGCTGCCATCAACTATGTGCTTCATCGCGAAGACAGGTCACCTGCTCTGTTTGTCGTAACAGACATTGATCAAACTCGGTTAGATCGTGCCGCATCGCTCTATTCTCCTGAATATGCCGCATCGCGCAATATTGACCTGCGATATATCAATACATCCGCAATGGCGAATCCCGTTGAGGAACTAAAAACGCTCACTAATGGGAAAGGGTTCAACGATGTATTTGTTATGGCACCGGTTTCTTCGGTGGTTGAGCAGGCTGATGCACTTTTAGCTTTCGATGGTTGTTTAAACTTTTTTGCTGGACCTTCGAAGAATGACTTCAAGGCCAACCTGAATTTCTATAATGTGCATTATGCATATTCACACGTAGTTGGAACAAGTGGCGGAAACACCGACGACATGAAAGAAGCATTGCATCTGATGGGAAAAGGACTCGATCCTGCCGGCTTAGTAACCCATATCGGAGGTATTGATGCCGTCATTGACACAACATTAAACCTTCCTAACATTCCTGGAGGCAAAAAACTCATGTATACTCATATTCACCTGCCATTAACAGCTATTGCCGATTTTGAAGAAAAAGGGAAAGACAATCCCATTTTCAAACAATTAGATGTTATATGCAAAAAACATGACGGGCTTTGGTCCGTTGAAGCAGAAAAGTATTTGTTATCTCATTATATACAAAACTAAGATTTGGAAATGAGATGATGAATTAATATGCTGATGAGATTTGCAATTAATCAGTTAATCATTTATTCAATTACTCAGTTACTTTCATTACTTTATCATTTTCGATTCTCTACAGACTACTATCTCGTAACTACCAACCACTTAATATAATTTTCCTAATGAAACAGTTTGATACAAAATTCATGCACCCGAGCGAACAGTTGACTATCATTATTAGTCGTATCTATCGCAGTGGAATGACCACTACATCGGGAGGTAATATCTCCATTAAAGATGATGATGGCGACATTTGGATTACACCTTCAGCCATTGACAAAGGATCGTTGACTCCTGCTGACATCGTATGTATAAAGAAAGACGGCACCATTATCGGAAAACATAAACCATCATCAGAGTATCCTTTTCACAAGGCAATTTATGATATTCGGCCCGACATGACGGCAGTGATCCATGCACATCCACCAGCCTTGGTTTCGTTTAGTATTGTTGGCGAAATTCCAAACACGAACATTATTCCTCAGGCAAAGCTTATTTGCGGTCCTATTGGATTTGCGCCGTATGCTTTGCCGGGAAGTGAGCAATTAGGTAAAAAAATTGCCCATGAGTTCAAAACACATCCTGAATATAAAGCTGTCATCATGGAAAATCATGGTGTAGTACTTTGTGGAACGGATATGATGGATGCCTATCAACGTTTCGAAACACTGGAGTTTTGCGCCCGAACAATCATCAATTCTAAAGCTATTGGCACACCACGTTATTTGACCAACGAACAACTGGCGCAATTCGACAAAGCACTAAACGTGAATGTCATGCCATTTATGGATGTTACCTACCCTTCAGATGAGCGTGCCATTCGAGCCGACATTTGCAACATCGTTCGTCGTGCTTGCGATCAGGGATTGATGATCAGCACATACGGAACAGTATCTGTTCGTTGGAAAGGAAACGATTTTCTAATCACACCTCCTAACGTGCCACGATGGGATATTTTACCAAAACACATTGTTCAGGTACGCGATGGCAAAGTGGAAGCTGGCAAACATCCCAGCCGTTCAGTGGCTTTACATCAATTGATTTATCAAATGAATCCAAAGGTCAATTCGATCATTCTGACCCAGCCGCCAAATTTAATGGCATTTGGAACAACTGAAGAAAAATTTGACGTCCGTACTATTCCCGAAAGTTGGATTTTTCTGCAAGATGTTCCAAAGATTCCTTTTGGCGAACAACATCAAAATGCGGCCAAA
>JAJZHJ010000358.1 GCA_021804525.1 Bacteroidota bacterium
GTCATGCCATGCAACCCATCATGGCACCGTTAGGATTTGATTGGAAGATGAGCGTCAGTATTCTATCCGGTTTTGCCGCAAAAGAAGTTGTTGTCAGCTCAATGGGAATTCTTTATCAAGCCGGATCGCACGCTGACGAACATTCCAATACATTGAAGAAACAACTGATGAATGAAAAGCATCAAAGTGGGGCACTCATTGGGCAACCGGTTTTCACGCCTTTAGTTGCAATGGCATTTATGATCTTTATTCTAATCTATTTCCCATGTATTGCAACCATAGCGGCAATCAATCGTGAAGCTGGTTGGCGTTGGGCTGTTTTTGCCATGACGTTCACCACATCGCTTGCTTGGCTTGTCGCATTTCTTGTGTATCAAATTGGAAGTATCTTTACCTAATTGTAACCCGCTATGATACAAACCATCATTGTTTTACTTGCTGTTGCAGCCGCTCTTTTTTATGCCATAAAGAAGATACTCAAACGGATTCATCCTAAAAAAAGTGGTTCCCCTTGTGATGGTTGCGACGGCTGCGATTTGAAAAATGAATGGATGAAAAATCAGTCAACCTGTACACATAATCCGACACATAAATGAATATTACATCTTATTTTTATTCCAAAATGGGAAAAGCAAACATCTGTGCTTATCTTTGCAACAGTTTCTGATACGTTGTTTACTCATTTAAGAAAGACAGCGACATGTATTTGCCTTTATTCATATTCCATGCAATAACAAGCAATTAAACCGCACCATTCTCTTTTTGCATGAATATCTTTTCAAAAAAGCATCCTATATCATTCAAACGTGAATTGACAATATTCTTGTTGTCGCTCATGTGGGGCGCAATTTTGATCAAACCCATACACTTTTTGTGGGTTCATCACGATATTATTGTGGTGCACAACGAAGAAACAAAAATATCCTCTCCGGTTGAGCAAGATTGTCCTATCTGCGATTTTGAATTTTTTCTATATACCTCTGAAACAGTACACCTGCTCCCACAAGCAGCGATTCTTCCTCATCAAACCGAGCTTTCTATCGAAACACGAGAAGCATTTGATAGTTTATCGCTATCAGCTTCTCTACGTGCGCCTCCCGCTTGGCTTCACACCGTTTAGTCACACATTCGAACAAATCTGAGAACTCAGAATCGTCAATTCAATTGATCAGTTAATCTATTCAATAATAATGAATTGAGATTTGGTTTATTGTTGCATTACCCGTGTGTTTTAGCGTGTAGTTTTCATGATTTATGTTCGATGAGCTATAAAAAGACATGTTGCTTTTCAAAATGCAGAGCATCAAAATGTCATTTGTTTCATTTAATTCTTTCGACTATGACAGTAAAAAAAATAATATTTTTCCTATTGATAACCTGTGCTTTTCATCCTCTCTTCGCCGATGATATGGCAAGCAGAGGAAAAACAGCCTTACAAGGCACCATTACAGACAAAGCATCCGGGACTCCATTGATTGGTGTCAACGTTTATTTTCCTGATTTGAAAACCGGCGGTATTACCGATGTCAATGGAAAATATCACATCAACAACTTACCTAAAACAACGGCAATGATTGAAGTGAGTTACGTCGGATATCAACTCATTGCAAAAAAAGTTGACCTAAACACGACACAAACAGCCGACTTCGCCATGGGACAGTCAGCAGATGAAATGAACGAAGTTGTCGTGACAGGGGTTAGCAAAGCTACCGAGATAAAAAGAGATCCGGTGCCTTTGATGGCTGTGAACAAAGTATATATAAACGAGCATTCAACCTCCGGCAATGTCATTGACGAAATAGCCAATTTGCCGGGTGTTAGCGCTGTTACAACCGGCCCTAATATCTCAAAACCCTACATTCATGGCTTAGGCTACAACAGTGTGATCACGCTTGAAGACGGCATCCGGCAGGAAGGCCAGCAATGGGGCGACGAACACGGTATTGAAGTAGATCAAAATTCCATCGACCGCATCGAAATTATCAAAGGCCCTGCCAGCTTAATCTATGGTTCGGATGCACTTGGCGGCGTCATTAATCTGATTACAGCACCTCCTGTGCCTGATGGTAAAATATTGGGATCAGTAACAGGCGTATATGGCACAAACAATGGGTTAATCAATGGTTCGCTCAAGTTACAGGGAAACCACAATGGTCTTGTATGGGGAACGGTATTATCCGATAAAGAAGCCAAAAATTATCAGAACCGTCATGATGGCAGAGTTTATGCTACAGGTTTCAAGGAAAAAGACGCACGGGCCATGATCGGAATCAACAAATCGTGGGGCTATTCGTACCTCAACGCATCCTTGTTTGATGATTTGCAAGACATACCCGACGGTAGCCGCGATGCATTGACACGTCAATTTACTTATCAAATTACCGATGCCGATACCTACCGGCCAATTGTCCCTGCGTCGATTCTAAACTCGTATGCGATACCTACCCTGCATCAACATGTACAATTCTATCGCATTTACGATAACAGTAACTTCAACGTAGGCACCGGCAACCTGATCGTTAATCTTGGCTATCAATATGACCACCGGAGAGAATTTACCCATCCCCAGGCACCAACAGTACCGGGATTGAACTTGGAATTAACTACCTATACGTATGACGTTAAATACGATGTTGCTATGGCTAATGGTTATGAAACTACCTTGGGTGTAAACGGGATGTACCAAAACAACACATTGGGTACTTGCACCGATTTCCCGATTCCAGCTTACCATCAATTTGATATTGGGGGCTTTTTCGTTACTAAAAAGAGTTTCGGGAAGTTAGATCTTTCGTTAGGAGCACGCTACGATAGCCGCACTATCAACGGTAAGGCAGCGTATGTCGATACCACCATTCAATATTTTCCAACCCTTTACAAAGGGGCTAACCCAGCAGGAACACCCAATATCGTACAACAGTTTAGCCCATTGCATAAAACTTTTTCAGGGGCAACAGGTAGTTTTGGCGCAACCTATAATT
>JAJZHJ010000359.1 GCA_021804525.1 Bacteroidota bacterium
ATACGAACCGCCTTGTTCTTCGCGAATACTTTCTGTGTAACGAAGTGTAAGAATATTGCCTAACATTTTGGCATTTAGGATATCATGAAGATTATATGTGGTCTTGTCGTGGTAGAAGATAAAGTTCGATGCTTTTGGCGTTTCCATTTGGTGAGAAAAAATATTTTTTATTTCGCTTTGTGGATAACGAATGTGTTGATCTTTCCATGTTTCTAATTTTTTTGACGTAGGAAGTCCACCTAAATAAGTCAGAATTGCTGTTTTCATACTGTCAGGATTCACATTGCCCACTAAGAAAAACGTAAAATTAGCCGGATTTGCAAATCGTTCCTTATAAATATTCATCACCTGATCCAAATTAACTTTATCGAGTGTAGAGAGATGGAAAACAAACTTACGTGGAGAGTGTCCGTAAATTTCTGTCACAATGGTGTCGTTGAACGCTTGCGCGGGGTTGTTGGCTGCATTCGTCAGTTGTGAACGCATGTTGTTCATAAAGACTTTATATGCATCGACATCTTGGCGTGGAGCCGTAAAATAGAGATACAGCATCTGCATCATGGTGTTGAAATCATTGACAGAGCAGTTGCCAGAAAAACTTTCCTGGTAATCATTCATGGCGGGAGATACGTTGACTATTTTTCCGGCCAATAATTTGGTGAGATCGGTTGGAGAAAAGTTACCCAATCCCGTGCTGTTGATTACATCGCAAGCGACTGATGCCGATGGTAGCTGATCGGTTGGTACCAAAGACAGTCCACCATAAGCAACCCCTCCAAGACGAATTTCATCTGCTTTGAATTTAGTAGGTTTGATAATTACTTTGATACCATTGGAAAGAGTCCATTCCGTCGTCCCCATCTCTTTATTTTCTGTTTCTTTTGCTATAGTTCCTGGTTTTGGAGGAATGGCAACTAACGGTTTGTTGATTGTTTCTTCTTTGTAGGGTTCTAACGTAGCTGTTTTTACCTGGTTCATCATAGCTAATACCTGATCTTGAGTAGGCAATTTAGCCTTTTCGTTATCAGGGGCTTGAATGGAAACTAAAATATTTTTATCCGTAATGTAGCGTTCGGCTTGCTGGCTGATCATATTCAACGGTAATTTGGGCAATAATGCCTGAACCATTTTATATTCCCATTCAATGCCCGGGATTGGTTCAAGATTCAGAAAATTAGCAATATATTTACGTACATAATGATCATTGTTTTGTTTGTCTCTGTTATTGTATGCATTTTCAATCTCTTTGAGCATTTCCGCTTTGGCCCGTTCATATTCTGAATTTGTGAAACCAAAACGTTTAATCTTTTCAATCTCATTCATTAAAACCTGAAAAGCTTCTTTGTATTGGCCTTCGCGAGGTACCATGTAAAACAAGAAGGCATCTTTCGATTTTGTCAAATCGCCGTATTGATTGAGAGCAACTGTAAAAGGAGCATCAGGGTGTTGGGCTAAATCCTGAAATCTATTGTTAATCATGGTTGAAATCAATGAATTGGTCAAGTTAGCTATATATCCCATTCCGGTATTCTTTAAGGAGTCAGGCATGGGATTGTGTTTATAACGGACAATGATAGCAGAGTTGCTGGCTTCAGGATCAGTTACGATGGCAACAATAGGTTTGTCGTTATCAGGAATAGGATAGATAGTGCGTACAGCAGGATTAATTGGTTTTGGAATTGAACCGAACATTTGTTTGACTTCAGCTTCTGTTTTGTCAACGTCAACGTCACCAACAATAATGATTCCTTGCAAATCAGGACGATACCATTTTTTGTAGTAATCGCGTAGCACTTGATAAGGGAAATGAAGAATAACAGCTGTATCGCCTATGACATCACGTTTTGCATATTGTGAACCGGCAAAAAGGATGCTATTAATTTCTTTCCACATGCGGCGACTTGCCCCCGCTCTGGTACGCCATTCTTCCATGATCACTCCGCGTTCTTTGTCGATTTCGCTTCCCTGAAGCAATAGAGAGTGCGACCAGTCGTGCAATACTAAAAGCGAACTATCAATGATTCCCTGACGAATAGTAGGCACATTAGCAAGATTGTAAACAGTTTCGTCAAGTGATGTAAACGCATTGATGTTTTCTCCGAAACGAACGCCATTTTTTTCTAAAAAGTTAATAATACCTTTATCCGGAAAATGCTTTGTTCCGTTAAAGGACATGTGCTCCAAAAAGTGAGCCAAGCCGTTCTGATTGTCGTTTTCGAGAATAGCTCCCACTTTTTGTACAATGTAGAAGTCGGCACGTTCTTTGGGTAGATTGTTGTGCCGGATGTAGTAAGTAAGTCCATTATCCAGTTTCCCGATACGGACTTGAGGATCAATAGGCAACTGAGGCATTTGTTGTGCCATGCCCATGCTTGTAGATAACGAAAGCAAAAATGCTAACGATAAGATGGATGTTTTCATGTGGTTTAGCTTAAATTAAAAATGATGTTAACCAAAAACAATCTCTATTTTTGGAACAACAAAATTAATAATAACATTTTTAAATATCAGTTTTTTGCAAGAAGAAATAGTGTTTTTCATGTAGCTTCTTTAGTATTTGCTACTATTCCTTTCCGAATGCTGAGAAGTTCTTTCCGAATGTTGGTAAGTCGTTCCACTATTTCTTGTTTTTTAGTGATTTCGTCCTTTGATGATTTTAATCGTTGACGTGCACCTTCTAAAGTAAG
Source organism: Bacteroidota bacterium (assembly GCA_021804525.1). Taxonomy (GTDB): domain Bacteria; phylum Bacteroidota; class Bacteroidia; order Bacteroidales; family Paludibacteraceae; genus Microbacter. The sequence goes on from JAJZHJ010000359.1 coordinate 2,688, forward strand.
ATGTTGATCTTTGACTAAATAGTGGATTTCTTTGATGAGTTGAATGTCTTCTGCAGTATAAAAGCGGCTGCCTTTGTTATTTTTGCGGGGTTTGAGTTGTGGAAATTCTTTTTCCCAAAAGCGCAACAATGAAGTATTGACGTTCAGTTGTTCGGCAACTTCTTTAATTGAGTGGAAAAGTCGTTCCATGAGGTGAAAGAAATAAATAATTGAAATTTAATGCTGAATGTACTGAAATGTTGATGATTTGCTTTTTAGATGAGATGAGAGATGTTTATTTAAAAGCATTAATAA
>JAJZHJ010000360.1 GCA_021804525.1 Bacteroidota bacterium
AATAATCATGGGAATAACGATTTCCGATTTTGACAAAGAATTACAAGCTATATGACCTGGAAATTGATCAACATCCGGAACAATTATCGAAACAGCATGTTGCCATGCTTTTCCACAAACTCCTTTTCCATAAGCAATACGAGTACACGCAATTGGGCCTTGAAATGGACCTAATACTAAAACTTGGTTTACAACACGATAAAATCCAACCCAGAAAAAATGAAACGATTCTTTTAATGCAGCCGAAATATTGGAACAATTAGCAATGATATCAGGCTCATTCTCAACTAAAGAAGCTAATTGCGGTAATAAATTGATATATTGCTGTTCCTTGTCAGCATGTTGTAAAATGTGTAATGTGTCGGCCATAATAAACTGAGATTTTGAATTATATCGAGAAATAAACAATGAACTATCTACAGTACGGGATCAGAAAATTAACCCAAAAGAGATAAAAAAATGGGGTATCAAATTGCAAGCAAAAAATGACAAAACCAATATTTTGTATATCAATGAATTATCAATAAGAATGAGTAATCACAATTGTTAGATTGCACGTTAAAACAGCGTATTTTATTCGATAAAAGCACTCAACTAAAAAAAATTACCGATATTTGCACTATGTTTGAAACGATTTGGAAAGGTATTATCATAGGAATTTGCGTATCAGCACCAATGGGACCCATTGGCGTGTTGGTTATTCAACGCACCCTTAATCGCGGCAAATATTATGGTATTGTAACCGGATTAGGAGCAACGGCGTCTGATTTGCTCTATGCCATTGCAACGGGATATGGAATGAGTTTTGTTGTGGATTTTTTGCAAGCTCATCAATTTGGATTTCAAACATTTGGAAGTATTTTTGTTTTGTTATTCGGATTCTATCTGTTTCGTAGCAATCCTGTGAGACAACTCACAAAAAAAACAGAAATGAAAGAAAGTTATATGCAAGATTTCGGAACATCATTTGCATTGACAATTTCAAATCCGCTCATTATTGTGTTATTAATGGCCCTTTATGCCCGTTTTAATTTTATCAATCAACAAACATCTTTTCTTGAATCGGCTGTAGGAATGGTTTCTATCTTATTAGGAGCTACCGCTTGGTGGTTTTTATTAACAACCATTGTGAATTTATTTCGCAATAAATTTAATGTCAGAGGACTGAGATTTGTCAATATTATTACAGGGAGTCTCATCATGACTTTGGCCTTAATCAGCCTCATTCTAACCCTTGGAGGAGACATTCTCCTTTGACAAATTTTATGCAAAAATCGGGTTACTGATACTTCCTTAGCCTTTTTCAAAAAGAGTTAATCGTATGGCGAATGGCTGACAATTTCATTAATAAATTTTCTAATTGATCCAATGGCAGCATGTTGGCTCCATCAGAAAGAGCTTTAGCTGGCTCTGGATGCGTTTCAAGAAAGATACCATCTACACCGACAGAAATGCCTGCACGTGCCATCGTTTCAATAAGTTGAGGCATCCCACCTGTCACACCCGAAGATTGATTTGGTTGCTGCAATGAATGAGTAACATCGAGCACAACAGGATGGCCAAAGCGTTGCATGGCAAAAATTCCTCGATAATCGACTACCAAATCTTGATAACCAAAAGTAGTACCTCTCTCAGTCAACATCACGCGTTCATTTCCGGAATCAATCACCTTTTGAGCTGCAAACTGCATGGCATCAGGCGACAAAAATTGTCCTTTTTTGATATTGATCCATCGTTGAGTTTTTGCAGCAGCTTCTAAAAGCTCTGTTTGGCGACAAAGAAAAGCAGGAATCTGCAACACATCTACATATTCGGCAGCCAAAAAAGCTTCTTCTTGCGTATGAATGTCAGTCACAACCGGGATATCAAATGTTTTTGCAACTTTTTGCAAAATACGCAGAGCTTTTTCATCACCAATACCACGAAAAGAATCGATGCGCGAACGGTTTGCTTTACGATATGAACCCTTGAAAATATAAGGAATTTCATATTTATCAGTGATCTCAACAATTTTATCAGCTATAGACAAAGCCATAGATTCTCCTTCAATGACACATGGACCGGCCATTAAAAAGAAATTTCCAGACGTGGTATGTTTTAATTGAGGCAACGAAAGTGGAAGCATAAATTCAAGAGATTGAAAAGTTATTACTTAATGAGTCAATGGGTCATGATGTTTGAATGTGAAATTACGTTGCATCGTATAGCTGAACAACGTGGTAAACAAAGTAACGAGCATTTTGGCAGGAGTCGGATACACATTCCATTCGCCGACAAATAATTTCAACCCAAGATAGTTGATCAGAATACAACCTGCAACTACAAAAAAATAGCGTAACAATTGCACCCTGCCACGCAACAACGAACCATTAAAACTGATATATTTAGACAATAAGAACCCACTGGTAAACGTTATTGGAAAGGTGCAAAGAAAGGCTGCAATATAAGGAGTAATCGTCACAAAGTGCAAATGGACTAACTGTTTTTGAAAGACGAAGTTATAGAACAAAGCGAAAAGAACCCAATCGAAAATCACATTGGCAGATCCGGAGAAAAGATAACGGAACAGGGACTCCGGAATAAATTTTCTAAAAAAGGGCCAATAGAAAGAGTCAATAAACAGTATAATTTTTCTTCGAATCAAACTCCCATTTTTTTTCATTCTATACACAATTGTTACGAAAATAGTAAATAGCTTTATAAACGTAGGTTATCCGATAAATTCTGGCTAATTTTGCAACTTGAAACTCGTAACAAAGATACAATTTTTTGCTCATCACAGCAGCAATTGAGTTATTACATCCAATCACATTTACCACAACATTGTATGCACGAAGTCAGAGCAAAAAAACACTTAGGACAACATTTTCTTAAAGATGAAGGCATTGCAGAACGCATAGTCAGTAGCCTAACGATTACTGAAGATACACACGTTCTCGAAGTTGGACCGGGCACAGGTGTCTTGACCCGTTATTTAATT
>JAJZHJ010000361.1 GCA_021804525.1 Bacteroidota bacterium
GTTTTGCAACAAACAGAAGAAAGTATTCTCTCGGATAGTTCTCCCGAAGACAAACCACTCGCACTCATTTGCCGAAACAGTACACGTATGGCATCACCCAAATCAATCGGGATAACAAGAGTCACGAGCGGTAAAACTAACCAACTATCTAAATTACAAACAACTGGTTGTGCCGATGCAGGATACAGAAATGAAGGACGTTGCATATTCATGGAAAATGGTTAAATCGATGTCTTTGAACAATAAACCTTTCTCCAAGAAGGAATAAAGCCCCAGTTCCAAAAGAACCCTATTTTGTCTGAATTTCTTCACTACAGCTCAAAAAGACGATTATTTTGTTTGCTCGATGAGGTGCATTAACTCTATGAAAATAAACGAACTAACCGTATGGCTCGATTACAAATTACATATAAAACATTTCAACCCCAAAACTGTAAAGGTTGCCCGTTCGGGGGGCGATGATTTATAACAAAATAGAACAGACCTTCATTACAAAATCATTTGCTTATAAAAAAAGAAGCTGTCCTTTTGAGACAGCCTCATAAAAATTAAAAATTCGTCGACCATAAAAGAACTACTGATTTTTGAGCCTTACGCTGAGTTTATTCTCAATTGTCAAAATTTAGATTAAAAAGTGGTTTGAAAAAACAGACAAGATAAATTTATTTCGTCAAAATCAATATAACTTGTTCTCTTCAAAAGGAAACACAGCTCAGGTTTAGTTTCAAATTTTTCTTTTCTCACAAATTATCACATTTACCGGTTGTGAGAATATTCAGATTGTTTTACTTTCAACATTTTCATAAAATATCCACCAACGACCGAACGAGCCTGAAAACCAACCTGACGGGCGTTGGTGGTTTCATACCAATCGGTCATCGGGACTCTGGAGGTTGTTTCATCAAAAGCTCGGTACACGGGATCGATCAGTTCCTCAAACGTAGCTTTATTGGGAGCCATGGTAGCCGTCCACATAATCCAGTCCGATTTTGTGTATGTTTTTCGACTGTCAAGGGGTAATCCGTATTTGTTCTGTTTGGTTAAGTAATAGGCAATTTCTTTTTGTGCTACTTCTTTTGGAAAAACATTTAATCCTAATAACTGATCCCAAACCAGGTTATACTTTTGGCTCCATGTCCCGGGTTGATCAAACGTCAAGCGGTAATGATCTCCATCCTGATCCATCTCAACCCATTTCTGTGCCATAACCCGTGCCGTATCAATATATTTTGTTGCAATATCCCGTTCGCCTAACATTGCTGCTAATTTGCCATAAGCGGCAATGCCTAGAATCGCTTTAATGGAGAGGTTTGCATTGTGCGCAAAATGTCCGGCAAAATCATCCGTGCAAAGCTGATTTTCGGGGTCAAGTCCGTTCTGAAGTAAATAGTTTGCCCATGTGCTAAGCATTTCCCAGTGTTTATGTGCATAATCGGCATTCCCTTCAACCTGAGCAATGGCTGCCGTTAAAATCAACATATTCCCCGATTCTTCAATGGGCATGCCATCCCCGTAGGTTTGACCATTGGCAATGGGATAAGTTCCCATATCGTGGGGTGCAAATGGTTTGTTCCATCTTCCACTTTCACAATATTTAAAAATAGGATTCATCATTCCTTGTAACAATGCAGGATTGTAATAGAGAAACAGTGGCGAGGATGGATAGGTTACATCCACGGTACCAATGGAACCGTTACTGAAGTTCTCTTTCGAGAAGAAAAGCAACTCTCCGCTTTTGTCTTTCACCAGTTTATGGGCAGCTATGGATTGACGAAAAGCCAATGCACATAAATCAGCATACTTTTGCCCACCGGCTTGTTTTGCTGCCTGCATCAGTTGATCATTAAAAGCGGCGCATTGTTTCATGATATCAGGATATTCACTGGCAGCTTTTGAAAAAGCATCTGCCATGGTTGTCTTCCCGTCGTTCGTCCACCAAGCCTTTAGGTTTTGTCCAAAATATTGAATGGAATAGATATCATCATACCCAAGCATCAAATAACCCGATACAGGATGTTCGCCTACGCGGCCTAATTGTTCAGCATAACCCAAAGCAGTCATTTCATGTTTCATCTCGGGGGACAAATGAGGGTTTGCTTTATCCGTTAATACGCCTTTTGTAATGAATTGATGTTTTATCGTCCCATAATCATTAATTTCAAAGCTGTTACTTTTATTCTGTTTCCCCACTAAATAAAAATACCCCCAATCCATACGCACATTGTCTCCTTTTGTTCCCAAGATGTTTTGCGATAGTGTTCCCGTTTTTAAAAAAGTCATTCCATTTTTTGATTCCATACCGGAACTAATTTTCTGATCCTCGTGGTTGACTGCCCATTCGGGAGTAGCTTCAAAATACATCTGCACATCGTGTCTTTTTTGATCCATCGACTTGACCTGGTATGAAATATAATCCACAGGACGCGAAAGTAAATCAAGGTTTGATGGTAAAAGAGGTGCCGTGAATATCAGGGTAAGTTGAACTTTGCCGCCACAATTAAACGAATAAATCGTTTGAGTAGGCAATACATTAACAGAGGTTTGTTGAACTGTTTGGTTAAAAAGCGGGTGGTAAGGTACTTTTTCATTGGACATGGAGGCTGAGTCCATAGGAAGTACTTCTTTTCCCATAAAACGATACACCTTCCCATCTACCCGAATAGCACCAATCAATGACCGCCTTTGGCCTGTCCAGTGTCTGACAACATCTCCATACAAATTATCGGAAAATGACCAAGCGCTCATGTATGGATCAATGGTTATGAGCGGATAAGCCGGAGCACGCAAACGGTTTGTCTCAACGGATTGTTGGGCAAAAACTACGGACACAGCAAAAAAGAAAAGGAGACCAAGAATTGTTTTTTTCATACGTAAATTATTTTTTTGTTTAAGGGCGTATGGAACTCGTCCCGCAAGACGGGACTCGTTTCATAACCATCTGATTTTTATTTTTATATTTTATTAGTTATGAGCCATTAA
>JAJZHJ010000362.1 GCA_021804525.1 Bacteroidota bacterium
AAAATGGCAGTATCTTTGTCGCCAATAAAAACAAAAGAGAGATGAATTATTCTTTGTTACTCGTGAACGTGGTGGTCCTTTTGGTGAACTCCTAAAGGTGGGACGGGCATGTAGTAACATAAAAAAATAACACAAAAAAAGCCTTTCTCACCAAATCGTGAGAAAGGCTTTTTTTATATAAGAATGGACATAAATCCAGCTTAACTTTGTACATGAAATTAGATAACAATCATTTTTATCGCAAAACGCTATGATAGACTCAGCATCAAACACCAACAAAGCCGTAACCTCTATTCCATTACGGAGCAACACAACAACACAGGGCAGACTAATGGCAGGCGCACGTTCATTATGGCGTGCCAACGGAATGCAAAATGAACAAATGGGAAAGCCTCTCATCGCTATCGTCAATTCATTTACACAATTTGTCCCTGGTCATGTCCATTTGCACGAAATCGGCCAAGAGATTAAGAAAGAAATTGAGCAATTAGGATGCTTTGCAGCCGAATTCAATACAATAGCTATTGATGATGGAATTGCAATGGGACACGATGGCATGCTTTATTCACTACCATCACGCGATCTGATTGCCGATAGCGTCGAATACATGGTGAATGCTCATAAAGCAGACGGGATGATTTGCATCAGCAATTGTGACAAAATCACGCCTGGGATGCTAATGGCTGCCATGCGCCTCAACATTCCCACCGTTTTTGTTTCAGGTGGACCAATGGAAGCAGGTCGTTTAGGAGATATAGAACTTGACCTGATTGATGCTATGGTTCAAGGTGCTGACGAAAATGTGAGTGATGAAGAACTTCAACAAGTTGAACTTGCGGCTTGTCCTACGTGTGGTTCCTGTTCAGGGATGTTCACCGCTAATTCGATGAATTGCCTGAATGAAGCTATTGGAATGGCACTTCCTGGGAATGGCACGATTGTTGCCACACACGCTAATCGAAAACAGCTTTTTTTACAAGCAGCTCAAATAATTGTTGCCAATTGTAACAAATATTATTTTGAAGGTGACATTTCTGTTCTTCCCCGCTCTATTGTGACCCGATCGGCAGTACTCAATGCTATGACGTTAGATATTGCTATGGGAGGATCTACAAATACTGTTTTACACCTTTTAGCCATAGCTCAGGAAGCAGAAGTACCTTTCACAATGACTGATATAGATAATCTTTCACGAAAGACACCCGTATTATCAAAAGTGGCTCCCAATTCGCACTATCATATTCAAGATGTAAATCGGGCTGGTGGCATTCTTTCCATTCTGGGAGAATTAGCCAAAGGTGGATTGATTGATGGGTCAGTAAAACGAGTGGACGGACTCACCCTTTCGGATGCCATTGATAAATATAGCCTAACCTCGAAACATATCTCCTCTGAGGCCGTAATACTATGGAAAAGTGCTCCGGCACATCGATTTAACTTAGTCTTAGGGTCACAAAACAGTCAATATAAAACGTTGGATGATGATCGTTCCAACGGGTGTATCCGAAATATCGAACATGCTTACGCAAAAGATGGTGGATTAGCCATATTGTATGGAAATCTGGCACAAGACGGGTGCGTCGTCAAAACAGCCGGGGTCGATTCATCCATTCTTCATTTCGAAGGTACAGCAAAGGTGTTTACTTCACAAGAAGCAGCTGTGGATGGTATTTTGCATGGTACAATTGAAGCCGGCGACGTAGTTGTCATTACGCACGAAGGACCAAAAGGAGGCCCTGGAATGCAAGAAATGCTTTATCCAACATCCTATATTAAATCTAAAAAACTGGGAAAAGCCTGCGCCTTGATTACTGACGGCCGCTTCTCGGGAGGCACTTCCGGATTATCCATTGGGCATATTTCACCCGAAGCAGCTTCAGGCGGCAATATCGGATTAGTTAAGGATGGAGACAAAATTATTATTGACATCCCCAATCGCTCTATTCATTTAGTAATTTCTGACAATGAATTGAGTTCACGTCGACAAGCCGAAGAAGCTCGTGGAACAGACGCTTTTAAGCCAAGCAATCGAGATCGTCCTATTTCAAAAGCGCTAAAAGCGTATGCATCGCTAGTCAGTTCGGCCGATAAAGGCGCGATACGGATTATTTAACAATACAAGTAGTTCAAAAACAAGTAACAGCGTATAAAACAATTAATTTAATCACTCCATGTCGAACCCCTCAAACTCTCGTTTGTCAAGGAGAAAATCGACTAATTAACAAGACCAAGTATGAGTAATCAAAAGATTTCAGGAGGAAAAGCGCTGATGCAAGCCTTTATAGCTGAAGATGTAGAGACAATTTTCGGCTATCCTGGCGGAGCCATCATGCCGGTGTATGACGCCTTATATGATTTCAGAGATCAGTTGCGCCACGTTTTAGTTCGTCATGAACAAGGAGCTGCACATGCAGCACAAGGATATGCCCGAGTGACCGGAAAAACGGGTGTCGTATTAGTTACTTCAGGCCCTGCCGCTACGAATGTTATTACAGGAATTACCGATGCAATGCTGGATAGCACACCACTGGTAGTAATTACCGGACAGGTTGTTTCATCACTCTTAGCTACGGATGCTTTTCAAGAAACGGACATTGTAAGCATTACACAGCCAATAACTAAATGGAGTTATCAAATTCGCAACGCTTCTGAAATTGCTTGGGCTGTTGCACGCGCATTTTACATTGCACGCGAAGGCCGACCAGGCCCTGTGGTTCTCGACCTAACTAAAAATGCTCAGTTTGAACTTACTGAATTTAACTATGAACCATGCACTTATATTCGCAGCTACGTGCCAATCCCAAAGCCGAATTTGACACAGATAGAAGAAGCTGCTAATCTTATCAATAAAGCACAACGTCCCTACGCATTAGTAGGACAAGGAGTAACTCTGGGACATGCAGAAAAAGAATTAGTGGCATTTTTAGAAAAGGCACAAATACCTGTAGCTTGCACCCTATTGGGATTATCGGCA
>JAJZHJ010000363.1 GCA_021804525.1 Bacteroidota bacterium
TTCCGATCTCACCTTGTTGGCAGATGGTGTGATAACACCTTCCATCACCGTGATTTCTGCCATTGAAGGGGTGCATGGCGTTCTTCATTCCGTACCAATCATTCCGGTAACCTTAGCCATCCTGCTGGCATTGTTCCTGATACAACCCTTTGGCACCGCCTGGCTTGGGAAATCATTTGGAAGCGTCATGGTTATATGGTTCAGCATGATAGGTGTATTGGGTGTCATACAACTCTTTTCTTTCCCTGATATTTTCAAAGCGTTCAATCCCTATTATGCCTACTATTTCCTACGCGATGTTCCTCATGCCTTCATCCTTCTGGGTGCAGTTTTTCTTTGTACAACGGGAGCGGAAGCGCTTTACTCCGATTTAGGGCACTGCGGGTTGAACAACATTCGCGTTTCGTGGATGTTTGTAAAAATAACGTTGATTCTAAACTACCTGGGACAAGGCGCCTGGATCATTACCCATATTTCATCCATCACCTCGACAGTCAACCCGTTTTTTTCCATGATGCCGCCGTGGTTCTCATGGTTTGGAGTAACGATGGCTACATTAGCCGCCATCATTGCCAGTCAGGCCCTGATCAGCGGCTCTTACACCATCATTAGCGAAGCTATTTCAATGGATATCTGGCCAAACATTTACATAAAATATCCTACCGAAGTCAAGGGACAGATGTACATCCCAACAACTAACTACATTCTGATGACACTCTGTTTAATTGTAGTTATCGCTTTTGGGTCATCCAGCAACATGGAAGCTGCTTACGGGCTGTCGATCACCATCACCATGCTGATGACAACACTGTTGCTCTTCCTGTTTTTTAGGGTTAAACGTGTTTCATTGTGGTTCAGTATCCCGATAACGATGATATTTCTAACCATAGAAACCACTTTTTTGATTGCTAACTTGCATAAGTTTGCTCATGGCGGTTTTGCTACCATACTGATTGCAGGCGTTATTTTCTTCTTGATGTACGTGTGGTATAACGGTCGCCGCATCAAAAACCGCTGCGTCACCTACGAACCTATCAAAGGCAGCATTCCGGTTTTGGAAGAGATCAGCACGGATAGCAGCATTCCAAAATTTGCCACCCATTTGGTGTACGTGACCCGCGCCAAGTATCCCAACGAAATGGAAAGCAAAGTCATTTACTCGCTGATCCATTTACTGCCAAAACGCGCGGATACTTATTGGTTTGTTTACATGACACGAAGCGACGATCCGTATGAATTCAATTATACCGTAAAAACATTCTCATCCAAGAAAATATTCCGCATCGATATAAATGCAGGATTTAAGCGCGGCATTCACATTGACAAATACATTCATCAAATAGCCAAAGAAATGGAAGAAAAAGGATTGGTTAGCTTGACAAGCCGGTATCCTTCCCTCGCAATGCACAACATCGAAGGCGACTTTCGTTTTGTGGTGGTTGAACGCATTTTGCGAGGCGACATGCAATTATCGGTCATCAAAAAAACGATCCTCTATTTCTACTATTTCATGAAAAAACTCTCGACATCCGACACCCAAATTTTAGACCTCGACCCAACAAACGTAACGGTAGAAAGCGTTCCTTTATTTAACATTCAGTCATCGGAAGGATATCGAGCCAGAACCATTTCGGAAGAATTATAAAAACGACCTCTTACTTCGTGCAACGGGTCTTTGTTTTGATCCTTATCATTCATGGAACAAACTACTTTCATTCTATTTGACAACCAAGAGATCACACATCTTGGTATGGAATGTCTGTTGCACCAACTTGCGAACACACAAAAAACACATTGTGCATCTACAAAAAAAGAGCTGCACACTCTTTTGCATCGCTATCCGAACAGCCTTGTCATATTAGATTATACACTATCCGATTTCAATGATGTGTGGGAATTGCTCAATACCGCCCAACGCTACCCAACAACTCGGTGGATCATTTTTTCAGACGAATTGAGCGATGACTTTTTGACCCAAATATACGTCTCCTCACAAGCAATCGGCATTTTATTGAAAGATGCCCCGTTGGAAGAATGTAAGTTAGCCATTGACCTTAGTCTCCGAAAGGAACGATACATCAACTACAAAATGATTCAAACCCTCTCGGAATATGGCAAGACAACGCAAAAAAATGATGAGAAGAAGGTACTGAGTGAAACAGAACAAATCATTTTGCGCCTTATGTCTCTTGGCAAAACGACCAAAGAGATTGCGTCGGAAAGAAACCTAAGCTTTCATACTATCAATACACACCGTAAAAATATCTTTCATAAATTAGAGGTGAATAATCTTCACGAAGCCACAAAATACGCGCTTCGTGCCGGCATTCTTTCTGTTGCCGAATATATGATTTAGCTAATTATGGCTTCAATATCTACATCATACGTACTTTTAGCCGATGGGAGTTTTCCGTCGCATCCTCAAGCCGTTGCATGTTTACAAAAAGCTGAAACCATTGTCTGCTGCGACGGGGCGGCTCAAAAACTGCTCGATTTCGGAAGAGAACCTGATTTTATAGTGGGCGATTTTGACAGCATAACGCCATCCTTGCGATCTCGTTATCACGAAAGATTGGTGCATATTCCCGATCAAGAAACGAACGACCTTACCAAAGGATTCCGGTTCTGCATGCAACAAGGCGCAACACACATTACCATTCTGGGCGCTACCGGATTGCGGGAAGACCATACATTAGGCAATATTTCCTTATTGATGGATTATGCCAAATTATTGCCAAACGTAATCATGATGACAGATTTCGGTATCTTTACCGTACTCAGCCGCAGCGAAACAATAGCCAGTTATGCAGGACAACAAATCTCTCTATTCTCAATTGATCCATCATTAAAAATCACATCCACAGGCTTAAAATACCCTTTAACTAATCTCTCTTTAAGCAATTGGTGGCAAGGAACGCTGAATGAAAGTTTGTCTGATCATTTCCGTTTAGACATCTCCAAAGGAAGCATTCTT
>JAJZHJ010000364.1 GCA_021804525.1 Bacteroidota bacterium
AATTTATTAACCTGTTGCATCATTATTTTTTACCCTTTTAATGGCACAAAGATAGAATGTTTTTTTTGAAAACAAGCATTGATCGAAAAAAAATCATCTTTTGCTGATATTCAATGGTTATAATGGCACTAATTACTCCTTAACAGATTGTTTTTGGCATGTTCAGGAGGCAAAAAAGAGGTTCTTTTTTCTTGCCTTTTATTTGTAAAGTGGATGCTTTGCATCTGATTTGCCACTTTGGCTGTCTTGCAGTAATTTTGTGCTTCTAAAATTAAACCTTTCAAATGAACTTTCAGGACGAGATTCAACGTCGGCGCACATTTGCCATCATCAGCCATCCCGATGCGGGAAAAACTACTTTGACCGAGAAATTATTGCTCTTTGGAGGCGCTATACACGTAGCAGGAGCGGTGAAATCGAATAAGATAAAGAAGACTGCTACCTCCGATTGGATGGAAATAGAGAAACAACGGGGCATCTCGGTGGCCACGTCGGTGATGGGGTTTGATTATAAAGATTACAAAATCAATATCCTTGACACACCTGGTCACCAGGATTTTGCCGAAGATACGTTTCGTACGCTGACGGCTGTCGATAGCGTTATTATTGTCATTGATGCCGCTAAAGGTGTCGAAGCGCAAACACGTAAATTGATGGAAGTGTGTCGTATGCGCAAAACACCGGTCATCGTTTTTGTGAACAAAATGGATCGAGAAGGGAAAGATCCATTCGACCTATTGGATGAGATAGAAGCTGAATTAAACATTCATGTCCGTCCGCTTAGCTGGCCGATTAATATTGGTCAACGGTTCAAGGGTGTTTACAACCTCTTCGACCAAAAGCTTGATCTTTATACACCAAGCAAACAAACCATTACGCAATCCATTGCATTCGATGATATTCATCATCCTGATTTAGAAAAACACATTGGCACGGATGATTCTATAAAATTGCGAGAAGACCTGACATTGATTGAAGGAGTCTATTCTGCCTTTGATACGCATCCTTATCTCGCGGGTGAAGTTGCACCTGTCTTCTTTGGAAGTGCGTTGAACAACTTTGGCGTGAAAGAGTTGCTCGATTGTTTTGTTCAAATAGCACCATCACCTCGTCCTGTTCATGCCATTGAACGAGAAGTATGGCCTGAAGAAGAGAGTTTCACGGGCTTTGTGTTCAAAATTCATGCCAACATGGATCCCAATCATCGTAGCTGCATCGCGTTTGTGAAAATTTGCTCTGGCAAGTTCGAGCGCAATGTCAATTACAAGCACGTTCGGTATAATAAACTACTTCGTTTCTCAAGCCCAACAGCATTTATGGCGCAAAAAAAAGAAGTGGTCGATGAAGCATATCCAGGTGATATCATTGGTTTACCTGATACTGGTAATTTTAAGATCGGAGATAGTTTAACATCCGGCGAAGATATTCATTTCAAGGGATTGCCCAGCTTCTCTCCCGAAATGTTCAAATACATTGAGAATGCCGATCCGATGAAAGCAAAACAGTTGAACAAAGGCATCGATCAGTTGATGGACGAGGGTGTAGCGCAACTTTTTATTCATCAAAACAACGGGCGAAAAATCATCGGTACGGTTGGACAGCTTCAGTTCGAGGTGATTCAGTACCGCTTGCTGCATGAGTACGGTGCGCAGTCGAAGTGGGAACCTAAATCGCATTACAAGGCTTGTTGGATTGAAAGCGACGATAAAGATGAACTGGAGAATTTCAGGCGTCGTAAGTTTCAATATATGGCCTTGGACAAAGACGGCCGTGATGTATTTTTGGCCGACTCAAGCTACATTTTGCAAATGGCGCAAAACGACTTTAAGCATATCCGTTTTCATTTTTCTTCTGAATTTTAATCATCATGGCATCCTTCGAAATTACGTCAGGCATTACGTATCAAACCCATTTCAATGTCGAAGCGATTCACTTAGCTAATCATCTAGGATCTGGTGCTTTACCTGTGTTGGCAACGCCTGCTTTGATTGCCTGGATGGAAAATACCGCTATGCGAACGGTTGCTTCTTATCTTTCTGTCTCAGAAACTACGGTGGGAACTGCCATTGCAATAAAACATCTGAAAGCTTCGCCTTTGCATGCTGAGATTACCTGTCATGCCACCGTGACGGAAATCGAAGGCCGACGCATTCATTTTGACATTAAGGCTTTTGATGAACACCAGGTGCTGATCGGAGAAGGAACGCATGAGCGTTTCATAGTCGATGCCGACCGATTTATGCAAAAACTTATCGGGTAGTTTCCGGTTGTTTTCTGCTCCAAAATCAAAAGAGGCAATCTCCCATGCGGAAGTTGCCTCTTTTATTTTATTGAGTAACGACACCGATTAGCTCTTGATCCTCATTTTGTAGAACGAACGCCATACAAAATAGAGCGCCACGATGAGGAATGCACCACCAATGTAAGGTGCTACAGGACGGAAACTTGCCGAGATGGCTATTTCCATGGCCAAAAGGCCAAATAAAGTAGTAAACTTAATGATTGGGTTCATGGCTACAGAAGAGGTGTCTTTGAAAGGATCGCCTACGGTGTCGCCAACGATGGTTGCATCGTGCAACGGAGTGCCTTTCATTTGCAAATCTACTTCCACTACTTTCTTGCCATTGTCCCAGCAACCACCGGCGTTAGCCATGAAGATGGCTTGGTAGAGACCAAACATGGCAATGGCAATCAGGTAGCTCACAAAGAACGAGGCAGCGGCAAATTGCAATGCAGGTGTTGCTGCTCCGGTGATTTCGGTTCCCGATATAAAAGCAAATGCCAGTGCAAAGCTGAATACGGCAGGGAAAATGTTCCACATGCCATGTTGTGCGTATTGCGTACAAATTTTCACCACTTCTTTCGATTTCTCCATGGATGCTTTTTTTTCTGCTCCAGGGTCAAGGTTGATGTTGCGTTTGATGTACTCCACTGCACGGTAAGCACCTGTTGTTACCGCTTGCATCAAATTGCC
>JAJZHJ010000365.1 GCA_021804525.1 Bacteroidota bacterium
GTAATGTTCGTGCGCAAGCAACTAATGTGGTGGTTCATACTCCGTTTCTTTCGTTTAATCCAAAAGATCAGAAACGACTTTTCGTTGCCGGCCTTTTAAATCTAAGCCCGTTGGGCTTTGCTTTGAAAGAACTGTTTGCTAAGTCGGTGTACAAACATTCTGTCCATTTTCGTGTTTGGACGGCAGCTCTTTTTGTGTTACGTGCAGCTTATAGTAATCGACAACGCATGAACGAATTGGATGCTTTAATTAATGATGAGACAGTGGTTTATTCCTATTGGGGCGATAAATTGGCGTTACTGATTCCGTTTCTGAAACGATCGCATCCTTCTTTGAAAAGTGTGGTGCGGTTTCATGGAGGTGATCTTTACGAAGAACGAAAAGGTGGCTATTTGCCATTTCGTGCAAAGTTGTTTTCGGCAATTCAGAATTTTGTATTTATATCGGTGAACGGAAAGGATTATCTTGAATCCCGTTTTCCGTCTTTTGTTACGAATGCACATTTATTCCGTTTGGGCGTTGTTGATCATGGGTTGAATCCCAATGTGGCAAAATCATTTTTTCATGTAGTGAGTTGTTCAAATTTGGTAACTTTGAAACGGGTTCATTTGATTGCTTTGGCATTGCAAACGATGAAGATACCAGTGCTATGGACGCATATCGGCGATGGACCTGACATGGAGAGATTACAACGGATGGTTACCGGGTTACCTTCAAATGTAAAGGTCGATTTTCAAGGTCAAAAAAGCAATGTGGAAGTAATTGGTTTTTATCAGCATACATCCATAGATTGTTTTCTGAACGTGAGCGAAAGTGAAGGCGTTCCGGTCTCCATTATGGAAGCATTGTCGTTTGGTATTCCGGTGATTGCAACCAATGCAGGCGGGACGGGGGAAATTGTGGATGATATAGTGGGTAAATTACTTCCGATAACCATTGATGAGCAAGATATTGCAACTGTTTTAAATATCCTGCTGTGTGAGGCTAATTCTTTATCTTTGCGCGAGGCAGCACGTCGGCGTTGGCAAGAACGGTGTGATGCGAATAAAAATTACAAAGAGTTTGCCTTATTTTTGAATATACTTTAATCAAATAACTATGGAAACGAAATCGATTGCGTCATTTTATGATTCATTCAGCGCTAAACAAGTAAAAACAGGAGTAAATCTACGGCATTTGTTGATATTTAATGAGTTGAAAAAACAAGGCCTACGTAAAAATCATACTGTTTTGGAAGTAGGTTGCGGCATTGGAACTGTCAGTGGATTGCTTGCCAAGTATTTAAATAAAGGCCAATTGGTATGCGCTGATATCAGTCCTCAGAATATTCAAATTGCTCAAACACGACTAAAACAATATTCGAATGTAAGTTTTGTTGTTTCGGATATGCAAGATTTTCATTCTGATTTGCAATTCGATTGGGTTGTGATGCCTGATGTTCTGGAACATATTCCGGAAGATCAACATGCTCAATTATTTACCATTATCAAGGCACATCTACATGAACAATCACATTTGTTTATCCATATTCCAGCTCCTCAATATCAACGATTCCTCAAAAAAGCAAGGCCGCAAGATCTTCAAATAATTGATCAGGCTATTGATACAGCACGTTTGTTACAGACAATCGCTCCTTTGGGCTTCTATTTGGAATATTTAGACCATTATTCCATCTATTCTAGCGAACATGATTACCAGCGCATGGTATTTTCATTGAAACAAGAACATATTCAATGCGTGATGCGGCATCAATACAAAATCATTATGCGTAAGTTTCTGCAACGCTTAAGAAAAAGAATCTGAAAGTTATTTGGAATATTGTGAAGATGATAGGGAATGTTTTTTGTGTTTTTTCTTTTTGTGGTAGCGCTTACTGAATAACAATTTAGTCAATTTTGAGAGCAGAATAGAAGAGAAAATCACATCAAATAGTCGATATACAAAATTCTTACCGCTGACCTTGTTTAGTGCAAATGCTTGCTTATCTCGACGATAATTTTTTCTAAGCGATAAATAATCTTGAAAATCAGAAAGTAAAAGAAGGTTCCAAAGGTAATAAAGATACGTATCTTTTATTTTTGCTGATGATGCGCGGAGCTGATCGGAAGTAGCCTTATGTTCAATAAACCAGCGATGCCTTCTTCCGTAGGTTTCAAGATGTTCAATAATTTTTCCCATTGAGGGAGCGATTTCATCATAACCACTTAGGGAAGAACCACGTTGGATGTACGTCGTCAAATAATCTTTCACACGCGTTATGTTGGCATCGCCTGCCAGGAAAAGCAATTTTGAAAAAAACTCCTGATCTTCACAAATAGAGCTTCCAAGTGTAAAAATGACCTTGTTCTTGAGGATGAAATTACGTTCAATCAGCCAACTATCTGTGCTTATACCATATTTTGCCGCTGCGATGTAATTGGGCAGAAAATCTTTTGAAAGAAATGTTTGTGGAATAGTTACTGTTTCGTTTGGACGTTTCGTGACGTAACCGCAAAAACAAATCAATTTTTTTTCTTCCGTGATTTTTGACACCATTTTTTCCAAGAAACGGGCATCCCAAAGATCATCGCTGTCTAAGAAAGAAATATATTGTCCATGTGCTTGTTCCAGTCCAAAATTACGAGCTGACGATACACCTCCATTGGGTTTGTAAAAATAACGTACGTTTGAATGAGTTTTAGCAATTGATTCTATCAAAGAAGCAGTTGAATCAGTACTTCCATCGTCAATGATCAACAATTCATAGTCGGCGAATGTTTGAGCTAAAACAGCGTCAATGGTTCGTCCGATCAACGAAACATTGTTGTAAGTTGGAATGATTACCGAAACCGTAGGTTGTTGTGTAGTTTCTTGAATCATAGCAGTTTTATTTTAAAAGTATTCTTAGCATGTTGCATTTCTCCAATCCAAATAGCGGCGATATTGCATACGAATAAGATCATTCTTTTTTTTCCAATAGTTTTTTTTTACT
>JAJZHJ010000366.1 GCA_021804525.1 Bacteroidota bacterium
GATTAGGTTGTAAAAGAGCTATTTGACTTTGGTCAATAGCTGACTTTACGCTGACAGAACCTCTTACTAATGAAACTTCAATCGTGGAATCATCGGGATACGCATGTACATCAAAGGCAGTACCCAGATCTTCTATATTCACATAGTCTGTTTTTACAATGAAGGGGCGTTGCGGATTGTGGGCCACATCAAAAAAGGCCTCTCCTGTCAGTTTAACAATGCGTAATTTCTTATTATAGTCGTTACTATAAACAATCTTTGAACCCGAATTGAGCCAAACTTTGGTTCCATCAGGCAATACCATATTTGATTTTTGACCAGATGGCGTTTCTACGTAAGCGTAGGTTTTCGCTGACGGAATTTGAAAGAAGAGCATAAACGAAACAAATAAACCCACGAAAAGCGCTACTGAAGCAGCAATTAACCCCACCTGGAACAAGGTATGTTTTGAATAAGACGGGAAGATTTCGTTATCGATGTCAATGCGGGATTGGATTAAACTCCAAACTTTAGCTTTGGAAGGAATCACCTCTCTGTCTTTTTCGGTATGATCATGATTCCATGTGTGAGCCAACTCTAAGAATAACGCTTCATTCTTTGAAGAGATTTTTCGCCATGTAATCAATGTTTGTACCTCTTCAGGGGTACATTCTTCATTTAAAAATTTGATAATGAGAGGATAAGGTGTTTCCATTTTATTCTACATCTCCACAAGTCTGTTTTTTATCACCCATGATAAATTGCAATGAATGTACGATGCTATATAATAGACACTGCAACGGGCAAAAACCCCTAAAGAAAAACCAAAAAGATTGGATGTAACAATGTTAAAACGATTAATTTACTTATATACAAGCTTTGCCTTGTGGTCAGAGTACATGCAATACATCAGGATTATTTCCAAACTTGGAAGCCTCAATTAATTTCGTCGCTATTGAGAATATGTAAAAATGTAAATGTTGATTTCTTATATTGGCCTTGTGCGAGTACAAAATTAAAATACTGAACACATTCAATTTCAGACTTCATTATCATCCTAATCTTCTACTGTTACTTCTTTTTTCAATCGTATGTCAGCCGATGATGCTCCTGCTTTCAGCATCACTTTTCCGGCTTCAACGGTGAATGTATGTTTTGCAGTGTTCCAATAGGCTAGATCGGATACTTTCAAGGGGAATGTTACGGTCTTCGTTTCACCGACTTTGATGAATATTCGCCGGAATCCTTTGAGTTGTTCCATCGGACGCTTCACTTTGGAATCGGGAAACGAGGCATAGAGCTGCGGCACTTCGTCGCCATCGTAGTTGCCTGTGTTTTTTATATCGACAGATACCATCAGGGTGTCTTTATCGTGCAATGTTGTGGCGCTTGTTTTCAGATGCGAATAGACAAAGGTGGTATAGCTGAGTCCATAGCCGAAAGGGTAGAGTGGCGTTCCTTTATAATACATGTAGGTGCGTCCGTCGCGGATGTTGTAATCCATCATGGGCGGCAAATCAGCAATCGATTTGACCCATGTTTGCGTGGTGCGTCCTGCCGGATCAACTTTGCCAAAAAGCACGTCAGCTATGCCATTGCCTAACTCTTGACTGCATTGGGTGACATGCACAATGGCGGGTAGATGTTCCTGTGACCAGTTAATAGCAAAGGGGAAGCTACTGATCAAAAGTAATATGGTGTTGGGATTTGCTTTATACACCACTTTAGCCAAGTCTTCCATTTCGAGCGAAAGGGCTTTCCGGTCAACGCCTTCACGTCCGTCGCTGGGCACAGGCGAATACATCCATTTGGCATCTGTTCCGTAAGGGTGATTGCCGATGCAGACAATGGCCACGTCGGATGCTTTGGCGGCATTGGTTGCTTCGTCCATTTGATCGGACGCCGCGTAACGCACAATGACATTTTTTCCTACCGCATTTCTGATTCCTTGCAAAACAGTGACAACATAGGGTGGAGTACCGCTGTACCAGTCAAGAATAACATTGTCTGCACGCGGGCCGATCACGGCAATGGACTTGATTTTATGCAAATCGAGCGGGAGCAGATGATCTGAGTTCTTGAGCAACACGATTGATTTTGCGGTAACCAGCCGCACGAATTGATGCACTTTCGGATTTAACCAGGGCGAAACGGTATCAGTCACTCCGATGTTTGCATATGGCGCTTTAGTCTGATTTCCATCGAGAAGACCCAATTTCATGGCGACGTAGAAATTGTTTTTTAATACGTTATCAATGTCAGCGACGGTGAGGTATCCTTTGCGCAAAGCTTCATAGACAGCCGGTTTGTAATTGTCCAGAAACTGTCCGACACCGGCTTTGATAATGGCTGCCGCACCTTGTGCCAATGTTGGGAAGGATTTGTGCGCTGTCACCAACAGCTTCAGTGCGCCGCCATCGGTGCAGATAATGCCGTGATTGCCCCATTCCTTTCTCACCACATTATTTAATACGGGATTGATACACATCGGCGTACCGTTCCATGAGTTGTACGACGCCATCATGGCTTGCGCTCCACCTACGGTGATCCCTTTATAGAATGGGTATCCATAATATTCGCGGAAAAGCTGCTCGTCAAAGTTTGACGACGTAGAGTCACGACCATCTTCGTTGCTGTTTGCCATGAAGTGTTTCATCAATGAGGCCACTTTCCAGTAACGAGGGTTGTCGCCCTGCAATCCTTTGATGAAAGCAACGGCCATTTGCGAAGTCAGATAAGGGTCTTCGCCATAGCTCTCCTCCGTTCTTCCCCAACGGGGATCGCGTGCCAAATCGGCATTGGGCGCACGCATTACCAGGCCACCTTTTTCGAGGTTGGGATTTTGCACATAGAAACGCACTTCGGTGGCTTCAATGTCGGCCGCTTTGCGAATTAACGCCGTGTCCCATGTTTCGCCAAGTCCATAAGCCTGCGGGAAGATGGTGGTGGGATAGGTGACGGGGACACGCGAGCCAAAGCTGCCCCAGTTT
>JAJZHJ010000367.1 GCA_021804525.1 Bacteroidota bacterium
CCAATGGTCGCATTTGCCTTCAGACAAGTGCTCTCTTTTCTTTTGCCTTATAATTGTCAAACTATTGGTATTATCACAAATAAGCCTCTTTTTGGCTCGAAACTTAGAAATTATTTATGTATGAAACTGTAAAAATGAGCCTTGCAACTATTCAAGGCAAACTCAGCAGGGCTGAGATGAAGAACATTATGGCTGGTAGCGGTAGCGGAGATAATTGTCCTCTTAATTGTGATTCAAATTGCAATGAAGAACATAACTGTCAATGTAGAAATGCTGGTTCTTCTAATCAATTTTGTGCATCAGTAGCTTAATGCAAATTTGGGGAGGAAATATTCTCCCCAAGTTTAATCTTCTAAATACATGTATAAATATTTCATTCCCCCAATCATTTTGCTTTTTTGTATGATGAATGTTTTCGCCGGAAACACATCTATTATCATTCATGGAATGGTAAATACCGACTCGGATACAATAACATTAATACCTATTGGTAGCGATATATATTATCCGGATCGAAAAAGTCCTTTTGGTACGCAAGTAATGAACAAACGATTTTCTTTCACCAATAATGCCACATATCCTCTTGCATTTCAATTAGGATTAAAAAAAGGTTCAAGGCTAATATACCTATCTAACATCTTCTTTGTTTGTCCCGGTTTTCAGAATATTTCATGTAATAAAGATTCGGCATGGGAAGTCCCCAAACTAACCAACTATTGTATGACTGAATATAAAAATACGTTTAAAAATGAATTTATTGATGTTGAAACTGAACATCAAAAAGTGGATGAAAAATTCAACTATTTATCCATTAAATTCAAATCTAAAATCCCGCAAGAAATTTCACTTGAGATTCAAAAAGAATACAATGTATTGACACATAAAAAGGATTCCATTCTCTTTCAGTATGCAAAAAAACATCCAAATTCATATGTGGCATTTTGGGAATTGGTTGATAAGTTTACGTCACTTGGTTACAAACCTGTTTATGATTCCACCTATGCACAGTTTTCCAATAAAATCAAAAACACCTTCACAGGAAAGATTCTGGCAAAGAAACTGCATGCAGCAAGCGTTACCAGCGTGGGGAGCGTTTTCCCAAAGTTATTGATTTCAGATTCAAAAAAAACAATAGTTTTTAATTCTGCCACTAGTCATGAAAAATATACGTTGATTGATTTTTGGTTCAGTCATTGCGGTGCTTGTATCGGACAATTTGATGATCTGAAAAATATTTATGCCTTGTATAAGGATAAAGGGTTTACGATTGTTGGCATCTCCATAGATGGTAAGGACAAGATCGAAGATTGGAAAAATGTAATTGACCAATATCATCTTCCCTGGAAACAATATCTGGACTTTAGCGGGGGAGAATGCAATAAACTGAGTATTGAGTCATTCCCATCGAACTTCCTGATAAATGAACAAGGGAAGATTATTGCAAAAAGAATCTCTCCAAATGAATTATCCAAATTCTTAGAAACTCAACTACCATAAAGCATATTTCTTTGGCCAAAGAAAACGGGACAGCTGAAAACCTTCACAATAGAGTAGGCGTCAAACTAATTATTTTAAAAGATGGTCAATATAAAATTTCTCAGGCGATTGCTTTTGGTGATAATAGTCATTTTTATTTCAAATGAAGCGCTTGTAGCACATGATCATATCATTAATTTTCAGATTACAGGAATCAAATATGACTCATTATACATCTTTGGTCCAGATATTAATATGAAAAAGATAGAAATAGACGGGCAAAGAAAAGGGGAAAACCATTGGTCATTTGCTGTTCCCGATAGCATTTATGATATTCTTTCTGCTTTTGAAGTCACCTATAAAACTACAGATTGGAAGAAATATATTACTTATTTTATCCGATTCAATTATCTAACTAAAAAAGACACGGTTAATTTCATGGCACTTAGCTTGGCAGATGAAGATATGTTCCTAAAAGCAAGATTTCTTCGGCGGGACACTATAAAAAAATTCCCCTTTATTATTCAGGAAAATGGGAAGAATACATTAACGTATGGGGAACGCATCACTGATGAATTTCAAATCATCGATACTTTATCGACAGATATAGCAGCCCGGATTGCAGATCCATATTTTAGTGCTTTCTGGAATGGAGGGGAAATCCATAAAACATACGAAGACTATCTAAAAGAATATATCGAAATGTCGTTAAAATACCCTGATTCAAAATACTTAATGACAAACTTATCGAACTACATCATGCTATATCATTCGAGAGAAGATGTGGCAAAAGTTTATAACAATCTATCGGATAAATATAAACTCACATACTGGGGAAAGAGAATTAATGAATACATCCATGAGAAAGTTTTTGATAACATCAAGCTACCTTCAGGTGAAACAGGGGTTCCTGAAACGATTATTAAAGATACAACCAAATATAACTTGGTGATTTTCTCGGCATCCTGGTGTACACCTTGCCGCGAAGAAATTCCTCTATTAAAGAAATTATTCAGTGATTTACACAACAAACTGAATATGGTTTATGTTTCTGTAGATGAACCAAACACAGTGGCTGAATGGAAAAATCTTATGCAAAAGGAACGAATCCCTTGGCGATCTGTTTTAGCTGAAAACGATACAAAAAAGATAATGAGAAAATATTTTGTTGATGGAGTGCCATATACGATCTTAGTGTATCCCGGTGGATTAATGAAAAAGTTAGATATTCGGAACGCTTCCGAATGGGCTCAGTTGTATAAATTGGTTCGGAAAATACAAAACCGAGAATGAATAGAGATCAGCATTAGAGAGGGACAAAGAAAAAAATCAGATAATGCAAAAACAACCCGAATGCCGAAAAGGGAAATAAGAGTAGGCGAAATCTATTATTGTATTGTATTATGAAACGAGCCATAAAATGACTTATACTCAAGGAAATGAAACAAGTTTACGAGTTCAACGAGACATTGAAATTATAAACGCTTTCGA
>JAJZHJ010000012.1 GCA_021804525.1 Bacteroidota bacterium
TGTTTTTCCAACAAATCAAATTGGATGTTTGTGATTAAAATGAAATTTCCTACTTTTGTCGAAAATTTTCTGAGAAATGGGAAAGGTCTTAGCATATCCTTCATCAGTGCTTGCTTATTTTTTATTCTTGCTTATTGTTTGCTTGTTTCAACCCATTCAATGGATTGCTTTTAATCTGATTGGTTATCAAGCACATAAAAAAAGTGTTGACTATTTGAATTTCTTTTTGTTGCAAATTCTGTACGTTACATTCTCGCATTCTGAAGTTGAAAACCGAGAATTAATTCCAGAGGGAAAACCCTTGATCATTGTGTCGAATCATCAAGGATGGTACGATATTATAGGAATTGGCTGGTTTTTGCGTCAATTTCATCCTAAATTTGTGAGTAAGATTGAACTTGGTAAAGGCATTCCAAGTGTATCATACAATTTGAATCATGGCGGTTCCGTGTTGATTGACAGAAAGAATCCCAAGCAAGCATTGCCTGCTTTGAAGAAAATGGGTGAATACATTGAAGCGCATTGTCGTTCAGCCGTTATTTTTCCGGAAGGTACCCGTTCGAAAGACGGTACCCCAAAACCTTTTGCATCCAATGGATTGAAGATACTGTGTAAATATGCACCAAATGCTTATGTGGTACCCGTTACCATTAATAACTCTTGGAAAGTATTCCGATTTGGATCCTTTCCTCTCGGAATTGGCAATAACATAAAGTTTACAGTGCATCCTCCCATAAAAATCAGTGAGTACGACTTCAATACGTTGTTCGAAAGGACAGAACAGGCAATTGTTGCTGATATTATGATTTAATGCCTTCGTCATATCCTGTCAAATTTGCAATCCTGCAACAGAATGCGGTGTGAGCGCAAAGTGATGGTCTCACTCAACAAAGTTTTGTAAATTCTGATTCAGACTTCACACATTTTTGTATTCCTCCCATTCTTATTATTTCCCATAGAATAGCCTTTGTAAACATAGGAGGTTATTGTAAAAAATATTAATGAGGAATATTTTCTTTATTTGCACTCTACATTTGCAAATCAAGTTTTTGTAATTAAGATAATCAACGGTTTATATCAACATAATGCTTGATTATTGTCCTCTCAATCTTATTGTCTTTACATTATTGAAACCCCATGAACACATCCGCAACGCTTGTCAAGAATCTTGCCGACCAATATGGTCGAAGCCGAAACAATTTACTCCCTATACTACAGGGAGTTGTTGAGCAGGAAAAGTATTTGTCTGAATCTTCAATGATTGAAATTGCCAGGGAGCTTGACATACCTGCTTCCGAAGTTTACGGCACCGCCACCTTTTATTCTTTCTTGGAACACAAAAAAATGGGGCGCTATATTATTCGTATATGCAAAACCATTACTTGCTCCATGAAAGGGAAAAATCAGGTTTTATTAGCCATTCAGGACATGTTGAAAATCGATGTCGGTGAAACAACACCCGATGGAACTTTTTCGTTACTTCAGACTAACTGTCTGGGATTTTGTCACAAAGCGCCTACGATGCTTATAAATAATGATGTTTATACGGATTTGACGCCGGAAAAAGTGAGAGGTATATTGAGTCAGTATCTTACTAAAAACAAGGAAGGAGGACAAGATGGAAACTAATTATCAACTCAAAAGAGCCGATTTTATTTTTAAGAACGAAAATGATTGGAAAGAAGTCTTGAAAAAGAACATCAATCGTCCACCTCACGAATTAATCAATGAATTAATCAGTTCGGAATTGAAGGGTAGGGGTGGAGCCGGATTCCCTACCGGATTGAAATGGAAGCTTTCAGCCGAAGTGAAAAGTGATATAAAATACGTGATTTGTAATGCCGATGAAGGAGAACCTGGAACATTCAAAGACAGAGAAATACTATCGTTGGTGCCATTCAAAGTGCTAACGGCTATGGCTATTTGTGGTCATGTGGTAGGTGCGAAAGAGGGGTATATCTATTTGCGCGGAGAATATTTCTTTTTGAAACCGGAACTGAATAAAGCCATCAGCGAATTCGAGCATTATTGCAAAGAGATAAATCTTGATTTCACCATTCGCATATTCATGGGTAGCGGAGCATACATCTGCGGCGAAGAAACCGCCCTTTTCGAATCGATGGAAGGCAAAAGGGGCGAACCTCGTAACAAACCTCCTTATCCGGCTATCTCGGGTTATATGAATAAACCAACCGTAATAAATAACGTTGAAACACTGGCACACGCCTATACGATCTTTACGTATGGTGCCAAGAGATTTTACGATCTGGGCGTTCAATATTCCCGCGGAACGAAATTATTTTCTGTTTCGGGCGATACTCCCAAACCGGGAATTTATGAACTTGAACTGGGCATGAGTCTCACCGACTTTGTAAATGATTTTGGCGATGGCGACACCAAAGCAGTTCAGGTAGGAGGTGCTTCCGGTTTTTTAGTTCCTCGAAAACGTTTTGCAGAAACAACCATTGGTTACGAAGGGAAACTAATTGGCATCTCACTTCCAACCGGCGGTTCGATGATGCTTTTCAACAGTTCCCGCTCCATGTTCAACGTACTTGATAATTATCTTGAGTTTTTCCGTGAAGAATCGTGTGGGCAATGCACGCCTTGTCGTGTGGGTTGTCAGCAGTTATTGAAAGGGATTAAAGCGGTAAAGACCGGCGAAAAAAATGCCCAGCATCTTGATAAGTTGTTGAGACTGGCAGAAACGATGCAATTCACGGCAAAATGTGGGTTAGGTCAGTCTGTGGCTAATTCATTTTCGTCGATTGTTGAGAATTTCAGGGAAGAAATGATTTACTAACGCTGTAAAATAGTCTCATCATGGGGAAAAATATAAAAATTACTATAAACGGAGAGGTAGTCGAGATAAATGAAGGAACCTCCATTTTGGATGCCGCTCATCAGGTTGGAGTCATCATTCCAACACTTTGTTATCACAAAGATTTATGTGTGGCAGGTAATTGCAGAGTTTGTGTTGTAGAAGTTGCAGGCCAGAAAAGATTGTCGCCCTCTTGTGCTACTCCATGCGAGGATGGCATGGAAATTTACACCAATTCCGTAAAGGTAAGGAACTCAAGAAAACATATCATCGAATTGTTGCTTTCGGAACACAATGCCGATTGTACGCGATGTTATAAGAATGGGAAATGCGAATTGCAGAAGTTAGCATCCGACTATAAAGTAATGACGGATGATTTTATTCCGCTGGTTCCTTTCAAGCATTATACCATCGACATGTTTTCGCCTTCCATCATAAAGGATGACAGCAAATGTATCCGTTGTCAACGATGTGTGAGAACATGCGCGGAACTGCAAGGTGTCAATGCGTTGACCGTTGCTTACAAAGGCGATCAGATGAAAATAACCACCTTCTTTGAAAAAGCGATGAATGAAGTGGTTTGTACCAATTGCGGGCAATGCATTATTCATTGTCCCACGGGAGCTTTAGTCGAAAGAAATTATATAGAAGAAGTATGGGCTGCAATTACCGATAAAACAAAACATGTGATTGTCCAAACAGCACCTGCCGTACGTGTCGCTTTGGGCGAGGAGTTAGGTTTTGAAGTGGGAACAAGGATTACCGGAAAAATGGTAGCCGCCCTTAAACGCTTAGGATTTGATACGGTGATGGATACCGATTTTACAGCCGATCTTACCATTATGGAAGAAGGAACGGAATTACTTTCGCGTCTGAAACGGGCTTTGGTTGATCACGATCCTGAAGTGAAACTACCCATGGCTACATCGTGTTCGCCGGGTTGGATAAAATATATTGAACACATGTATCCCGATTATTTGGGACATTTGTCAACGTGCAAATCGCCACAACAAATGTTTGGTGCATTAGCCAAGACCTATTATGCTCAGGCTCGCAATCTACGACCGGAGAATATCGTTTCTGTTTCCATTATGCCATGTACTGCCAAAAAGTTTGAAGCTAACAGACCTGAAATGCATGATAGTGGTTATCGCGATGTGGATTATGTGCTGACTACGCGTGAATTAGCCATTATGATCAAACAAGCCGGTATCGATTTTATGAAACTGAACGATATGAAGTTTGACAGACTCATGGGAGAATCAACAGGTGCCGGAGTTATTTTCGGGGCAACTGGAGGTGTGATGGAAGCTGCACTGCGTACTGCTTATGAATTGGTCACCGGACGTGAAGTGCCTTTTGAAGGACTCAATATTTTACCGGTCAGGGGAATGGAAGGAGTCAAAGAGGCATCCGTCTTAATTGAAAAGCCATTAAAAGAATGGAGCTTTTTAGATGGTGTCACCTTGA
Organism: Bacteroidota bacterium; assembly: GCA_021804525.1. Taxonomy (GTDB): domain Bacteria; phylum Bacteroidota; class Bacteroidia; order Bacteroidales; family Paludibacteraceae; genus Microbacter. Next base: position 4,292 of record JAJZHJ010000012.1, read on the forward strand.
AATGTGTCATTGCACACGGTCTTGTTAACGCGAAGAAAGTAATGGATTCTGTGATTTCAGGAGAAGTAAATTATCACTTCATCGAAATTATGGCTTGTCCTGGCGGTTGCTTGGGAGGAGGAGGTCAGCCTATTCCAACCAGTCCGGAAATTCGTGCTAAACGCGCGGCTGCCATTTATGCCGAAGATACAGGCATGCCACTCCGTAAATCACACGTGAACCCGGAAGTGTTGAAAATTTACAATGATTTTCTCATTAAGCCATTAGGTGAAAAATCACATCATCTGTTGCACACGACCTATACGGCGCGTAAACGATATTGATCTTTCTCTTATTTATTTTAGAACAAAAGTCGAAGGCAATGTCAATAATTGGTATTGAATGGTTTTCGCTAGTCGGTAATCACCCAATGCATTCGGGTGCAAGCGATCCATTTCGGGGCTATGGAAATATTGCAATTGGGATTCTGCCATTGGGAAGAGTCCACTGATCGAATGGATATCTATTAAGGGAACAGCCCAATAGGAAGCTGCCTCTTTCAAGGCATTCACATATGCATCAAGATATAAGCCTTGTCCATTGCTATAATTCTCGTTGGGTTGAATATTCTTTGGCCCAAACTTGGCAAAAGAACGATGAATAGGCGTCATTAGAATAATCTGTTGTTGAGGAAAATTGTTTTTCAGATATGACATCACTTTATTGATGCGTCCGCAGAATGTTGAATCGTTTATAATTGGAGTACGATATTTGCGCACCACTGTATCTCCATTAAAGTTGGTTTGCTTTGTTGTCTCACTGAAGAATTTTCCTATCGGAAGTCCATGATTATAGTCATTGGTTCCTGCAAAAATCAGTATGGCATCGATATTTGTCCCGTGTTCTTTGTAAAGTTTCAATGCCTGCTTGTAAATGCCATCCCATTGGGCTCCGTTAACACCGTACACAAAAGGCTTTATTCCCAGTAATTCACTAAGATATTCCCAATAAATACAAGTCGTGCCTACACGATGCGGATCAGTCATTGAATCACCCAGAAAAGCTACACTTTTACCTTGCCATTGCGAATGTAGCGTCTCCTCACTTGCTTTTACCATTACTTTAGGTGCTATTTTTTCCGATGGTTGCGTTTGTCCATTCATACCTATTGCCAATAAAAGGGCGCAGGCAACTACAATTGTTTTTTTCATGTGTGTTCCTTTTTCCGTGTACGTACAAAAGTAGCCTTTTATTCAATACGATCGTCTGTGATTGATGCTGTTTTGGGTTTTTTGACAATTGTAATATAGGAAACAAGTTAAAATACCTTTCTGTTATTGTCAGTTTTTACACGATCAACTCAGCCATGGCTGTTTCTTTTGGTAAAGTGGATGGAATCACCATAGTCATTGTATACAATTTTCTCTCCGATTTGTTGTAATTTTCTGTCAAATTCATCGGGAAGTTCTTCTTCCTTGCTACCGGGTTTATTATCATACAGCAGATAGTTGTCGTGGTAGGTTATTGGTGTCAGGTTGAGCATCAGAACGTTTGCGCCGGCTAATAGCCCTGATGCTCTGCCAGCAGGATTGATTGTTTGCAATGCAGTAGTGGCTACGATGTTAATGTCGGGCATTAAGATCCGAAGTAAGGCTATCATGCGAAGCGATAACTGGAATCTTTCTTCGGGAGGAAGCAATGAAGCACTGAAACGGGCAAACGGAGTATCTGAATGCACCAGATAAGGCCCCATCCCAATCATGTCTATATTCCTATTTTTGAAAAATAACAAGTCATCAGCCAGATCATTTATCGTCTGAAAGGGTAGCCCGATCATTATACCCGTACCGGTTTGAAATCCGATTTTTTGGAGATTTTCGAGACATTGCAATCGGTTCTGAAAAGAATGTACTGCATTGTCAGGATGTATCTTGTTGTATAAGTTTTCGTTGGAAGTTTCGATTCTCAATAAATATCTTTCGACTCCGGAGTCAAACCATTCCTGATATGTCTCATATGACTGTTCTCCGACTGACATCGTGATACGCAGGGAAGGATTAGTCATTTTCTTGATATGGGTGATCAGTGAGGTAATTTGTTTTGCGAATGCAGGGCTGTTTTGTTCTCCCGATTGCAGTACAATACCTGTAAAATGGTGTTGGATAGCATATGTTGTAATGCGGTAGATTTCATCTTCGCTAAGCGAATACCGATTAATTTTATGATTTTCACTCCGTATGCCACAATAAAAACAGTTCTTCCTGCAAAGATTGGAAAACTCGATTAATCCGCGTAGATATACTTTCTGACCAACTGTTTTTATTTTTACAGCGTATGCTTTACGAATCAGCGCTTTCTGTTCTTTGTCATCGCTGATGGAGAGCAGCCGGATAATATCTTCCCGCGACAGCTTTGGCTTATCGAGTATTTCGTCTACAGTCATCATAAAGTATTTGCAAACGGGGCGATGGCCCGATCAAAGATTCCGTTCATAAAGGCGATTGCCAACCCATAGTTGGTAACCGGCACACCAGCTTCTATGGCATCAAACAACCGGCTGAATACCTGTTTTCGTGTGATCATGCAAGCGCCGCATTGAATGACCAACGCATAATCGGTAATTGGAGTTTTAATTTCATTCAGTCCTGCAAGTACGTCGAATTCCAGTTGTTTCTTCGTAAATTCTCTCAACCATCGGGGTATCTTAAACCGCCCAATGTCTTCGCAGCTAACCTGATGGGTACACGATTCAAGAATCAGAATTTTATCGCCATCTTTCAGGTTGGCAATTTTTCTGGCTCCTTTCACATATTCTTCAAAAGGTCCCCGCATGCGTGCATAAGCCACACTAAAACCGGTTAACGGAATATCAGCCGGAATTATTTTGTTCACAAATCCGAAAGCCTGACTATCAGTTATCACCAATTTTGGTTTTATACCAGTCTTTTGTAAAAACAATTCCGCTTCGGTTTCTTTCACCACGATGTTGATGGCATCGTTATCCAGCACGTCGCGGATGGCCATTACCTGGGGCAGAATCATTCTGCCATCAGGGGCTTCTGAATCAACGGGAGTGATAAGCATGACGATGTCGCCACGGGTTATTAATTCTTTCAGTAAGGATGGGCTTTGATAGGTTGTTTCGGGGATTGTGCTCTTGAGACCTTCAATAACTCCTTCGAGATTAAAACGAGTAATGGCGCTAAACTCAACGATAGAAGCAGTTGTCTGCTGTTGAATTTTACGGATTGCCTCATTTTGAAGCGGTTCAACATCAGTTTTATTGTTTACAATCAGATAGGGTACTTTATGTCTGTCAAATTTTTCGATCAGCATTTCTTCGTATTCGCCGAACGTATTATTGGCAATCACTAACATGGCGCAATCTATTTGTTTGATGACATCCAATGTTTTTGCAATGCGTTTTTCGCCAAGGTCTCCCTTGTCGTCAATGCCTGCCGTATCGATGATAATGGCAGGCCCGATACCAAATATCTCCATCGATTTTTTTACCGGGTCGGTAGTTGTGCCTGCTATCTCGGAAACAATAGCAACATCCGATCCGGTGAGGGCATTAATCAATGAGCTTTTGCCAAAATTACGGCGACCAAAAATGCCGATGTGTGGTTTTAAGTCTTTGCCTTTCATCTTGTTTCTGTCTTTTAGAAATACAAATCCCGTTTACCTAATTTTAGTTGTTCAATCTTTTCTCTGACGGATATTTTTATTTTTTCATCATCCAGTTTTTCAATATTGTTATTTATCACTTCCCACCCTTTTTTTGCCGTATTTTCGGGTGCATAATCTATCAAATATTCAGCTAAAGTCAGTATGGCATTAGGAGAACAATATCGTTTAATGAATCCAGGGACAGAGAATTCCATAAAGTGCTCACCTGTACGGTTAAGTCGGTAACAGGCCGTGCAAAAAGAGGGAAGCATATCTTGCTCAAGCAATTCATTGATAATTTCATTCAATGAGCGGTCGTCATTAATCTGAAATTGCCCTTTATCTAAATTGTTGTCAGAGTCTTGTTTCTCGGAATAGCTGCCCAGCTCAATTTTTGTTCCTCCATCAATTTGTGAAACACCAAACTGAAAAATTTCATTCCGCAGATGCGCTGGTTCTCTTGCAGTAAGTATCATTCCGGTGTATGGAACGGCAAGACGAAGTATGGCAACAAGCTTGGTGAAATCGCTGTCGTTGACAAAATAGCTTTGATCAATGTCAAGCGTGGAAGCATCTTTAACCCGTGGAAATGAAATAGTATGCGGTCCTACATTATAGCAAGCTTCCAAATGATTAGTATGACGCACCAATCCCAATACTTCAAAACGCCAATCGTACAAACCAAACAAAGCACCAATTCCAACATCATCTATACCCGCTTCCTGTGCCCTGTCTAATGCGGTAAGCCTGTAATTATAGTCTGTTTTTTTCCCTGATAGGTGATATGTTTTATATGCTTTGGGATGATAGGTTTCCTGAAATACCTGAAACGTACCAATTCCCGATGCCTTCACGGTTTTAAATCCGTCTATGTCTAAAGGGGCAGCATTAATATTGACTCGTCTCATTTCACCGTTTCCCCTTTTTACGGTATAGGCTAATTTTACGGTGTGGGCAATGAATTCAGGTGTATAGAATGGATGTTCACCAAAAACGAGGATTAATCGTTTTTGTCCGTTGTCTTCCAAAACTGAAATTTCGCTGATAATTTCGTCATCAGAAAGGGTTTTTCTTATTGCATTGGGATTTGATGTTCTAAAACCACAATAAGTACAGTTGTTTGTACACCGATTCCCTATATAAAGAGGTGCAAACAGCACAATCCTATTGCCATAAATGGTACGTTTAAGCGTTCTGGCACCTTCTTTTATTTCTTCTATTAGTCCTGCATCATTGGTATTTACCAGCACTGCAACCTCTTCAAGATTTAACCGTTGTTTTGCTAACGATTTAACAATGATTTCGCGAACGCGTTTTTTGGTTGAAATGGTATTGTTGATATAAGCCCAGATTTCTTCTGCATCGATGAACGGCTTTATCGGTTCATCGGGAATGTTATACTTTTCGGGAGTGAATTTCATGGTAGATTGGAATATCAAGTTAATTAAAAATGATATGGCAAGATTTTGAAAAAAAGAAACCATGCAAATATACGTATGAATTAAGGATACTATTCTTTAATTCAGGCAATATACTTTTTTATTTTTATGCTCTTTCCGTAGAATGGAAAGCATAACTAATTGAACTATTCAAAGAGAAAAATAATAAAACAATCCGTCAATGGACTGATCGTTCATTGAAATGACTCGCGGATGAATTAAAATTCATTTTGGGAGTAAATAATATGCTTAAAGTTATGAGAGAGTATCTGTTATGATTGCCCGTACTTTTTTGCTCGCAATGCTTTGATGTCATCGCTGGTAATGTATTCGTCGAAATCCATTTGACGATCGATCACGCCGTTGGGAGTCAATTCAATAATGCGATTACAAACGGTTTGTAAAAACTGGTGATCGTGTGAGGCTAACAAAACATTGCTTTTGAACGTTTTCAGGGTGTTGTTGAATGCCTGAATGGATTCCATATCCAAATGATTTGTGGGAGAATCAAGTACCAAAACATTGGGGTTTTGTAACATCATGCGTGCAATCATACAGCGCATCTTTTCACCACCTGACAGTACACGTGCTTTCTTCTGCGCATCTTCACCCGCGAAAAGCATTTTGCCCAAATAGCTTTTTAAGTACACTTCATTGGTGTCGTCTGAGAATTGAGCTAACCAATCGATGAGAGTCAGGTCGGTGTTAAAGAAAGAATTGTTATCTAATGGCAAATAAGCCGGCGTAATGGTGACTCCCCATGAATAGTTGCCACTATCAGGCTCTATCTTTCCTTCGATGATTTCAAAGAGAGCTGTCATAGCACGCGGATCGTGTGAGAAAAAAGCCACTTTGTCGTTTTTGTCAATCATAAAGCTGACATCACGAAACAGCAGATCACCTTCGATGGATTTGGAAAGATCGTGCACTTCGAGAATAACATTGCCTGGATCCCTTGAAGGAGTGAATACAATACCAGGATAACGACGCGACGAAGGTTTTATCTCGTCGATATTGATTTTTTCAAGCATTTTTTTACGACTGGTTGCTTGTTTCGATTTGGAAGCGTTGGCGCTAAAACGTGCGATGAATTCAATCAGTTCAGCACGTTTCTCTTCTGCTTTCTTGTTTTGTTGATTTTGTTGACGAAGTGCTAATTGACTCGATTCGTACCAGAAACTGTAATTACCCGAGAAGATTTCAATTTTACCATAGTCAATGTCCACCACATGCGTACAAACAGTATCTAAAAAATGACGGTCGTGCGAAACCACCAACACGGTGTTATCATAGTTGGCCAAATATTCTTCAAGCCACATGATGGTTTCAAGGTCAAGGTCATTGGTAGGCTCATCTAAAAGCAAGTTGTCGGGATTCCCAAACAACGCACGTGCCAAAAGTACGCGTACTTTCTGCTTTCCACTCATATCTTTCATTTTCACAGAGTGGAATGGTTCTTTGATGCCCAGATTGCTGAGGAGCATAGCGGCATTGCTTTCTGCATTCCAACCTTCCATTTCGGCAAATTTCTCTTCTAAAATGGAAGCACGAATACCATCTTCGTCAGTGAAATTGTCTTTGGCATAGAGAGCTTCTTTTTCTTGTTTCACTTTGAACAATAGTTCATGCCCTTCGATTACAGTATCCAATGTGGTCAAATCATCAAAAGCATGGTGGTCCTGGCTGAGCACTGAAAGGCGCTCTCCACTTGGAAGAATAATAGTGCCTTTACTGGGAGAAATTTCACCGCTGATAGCACGCAGAAAAGTGGATTTACCCGCACCATTGGCGCCAATGATGCCATAGCAATTGCCGGGTGTAAACTTCAGATTCACATCTTGGAAAAGCACTTGTTTGCCAAACTGAATGGCTAAATTAGAAACTGTAATCATGTTGAATAATCCGGGAAAGAGAAGCAGCATTGTTTGGTGCTTATCGCTTTGACCCAATTTTTAGATGTTGTTTTTGAGTTGTTTGTGTGTTTTACTCCAATAATTGTATGCCAAATGTTTTTGGTGCAACATGGATGGATAGATAGAGAGAAGGCGATCTCATCATAGAATTTTCTTAATTGGCAGGAAGTAATTTGTCTTTTTTAGTGCCAAAAAGGAGAATGTGTTTTTCTAAAGCAGTATTCTGTTTGCTTTATTTAAACTGAAAATCAATTAGTTATCATTATTTTCATAGGTGAGTTACCGGGGTGCAAAGGTAGTGATATTTTCTGATAACTCTTTAAAGTAAGCATGTCCAAACCGTATTTATACTTCTTTGCCTTCAATCAAATAGGGCAAAATTGCCATGCTTTTGCTTTTTAATGCAACGGTTTTTTGTTCAAAGCACGTGTCAAAAGAAGTTGTGGATTCTAAGTTTTAATAACCTATTAGAGATTGATTTGTTTTGCAACGTTACAGTCAGATATTATCACTGACTTCTATATGTATTTAATTCATTGTATACAAGTATTCTATATAGTAACAATAGACAGTAAATGGTGAAGATATTCCTGTTTTTAAGTTGTTTTTTGTTGTGCTTTTTTATATTGTGCGACTTAAAAAGTTGGATAAGTTCTAATGTTAATGCGTACCTTTGTCTTATATATTACATCGAAATGTGTCGAAACCGACAATTCGCAACAATCTTCTTTGCTATTAGACTGAGATTGTTCTTTTTCTCTCTCTTTTCTTCCATTTCTTATTTTTTTTTAATTCA
>JAJZHJ010000368.1 GCA_021804525.1 Bacteroidota bacterium
GTTCGACATATAACATTCATTTATATAGTATAGTAATTCAGTGTAATACACATGCGAAAGTTGAATGTGTTATACTTGTGGTTACAAACAAGTTTTCCCTTCTCAATGTCAATATGGCGGTAATGAATTTATAATTATGACAATATGGCATAATGAGAAGAATTTTATTTTTGCGTAATTTTCTCTGTTTTAGGTGTGTAGTGCATTTTAACGATTAAACTCTTTATATTGGCATTTTATTTGAAAGCTGGCAAGAGTAAAATCAAACAATAGGTCAAACTAAAAATTATGGAGGATAAAATTATGTCACTTGTCAGATTTTCAAACAGCTACCCATCAGTGTTCGACACTCTTTTTGAAAACAATTGGTTTGAGGGCGAAAACCGTAATTATGCTACAACCAACACTACATTGCCTTCGGTAAACATTAAAGAAAGCAGTGAAGAGTTTGAAGTGGAAGTTGCCGCTCCAGGTTTTGGAAAAAACGACTTTCATATTGAGTTAAACCGCAACCTGCTGACTATCTCGTCGGATAAACAATTGGAAAACAAAATAGAGAAACAGTTTACGCGCAAAGAATTTAATTATCAGTCGTTCAGTCGTTCTTTTACCTTGCCAAATATTGTGGACAGCGAAAAAATTGAGGCTAAATACGAAAATGGAATTCTAAAAGTGTTGATCCCGAAAAAAGAAGAAGCTAAACCCAAACCGGTTCGTATGATAACAATAGCCTGAGATATATCATGCAGGATACTCCACAAGTCAACATCAAGGAGATAGGTTGGAAGATTAATTCTGTCACGATTGTGAGGTAAATGTTACTGCAGCAAAATCAGAAATTCACAATTTAAAAGGATAGTAACTAAAACAATACAAAAGTATATAGTCAATTTAAAAGGAGGTAATTATGTCACTGATTAGAAAAACTGAAAAATTCCCTGCATGGCCGAATTTTTTGAATGACTTTTTTGACCGTGATTGGCTGGATTGGAACAACCGTAATTTTTCGGATACAAACACTACTTTACCAGCTGTCAACATTGCTGAAACAGCAGATTGTTTTGAGGTGGAACTGGCAGCTCCTGGATTTGAAAAAGCTGATTTTAAGATTGAAGTCAACAACAACATTCTGACTGTTTCGTCAGAAAAGAAAGTGGTAAATGAAACCAGAGAGAATCAGAAATTTATTAAGCGTGAATTCAGCTATCAATCTTTCAGCCGCACATTTACATTGCCTGAAACGGTAGATAATGATCAGATTTCTGCAAAGTATGAAGAAGGTGTTCTGAAGGTGGAGATTCCCAAAAAAGAAGAAGCTAAGGTTAAACCAGTTAAGGCAATAGAGATTCAATAATCAAGTCATATGTTGTGTCTTGTCATTTTGAAGAGGCTGTTCAACGTTTTTTTGAGCAGCCTCAGTTCATTTAAATGGGTCAGTCGTTATTTGTGTGCGCTAAGGATAAAATAGCTCCTTTTTAGTTTAACTTTAATATTATTGAAGATAAATTGTAGGAAGTTGGGGTATGTGAGTTTTATGTCTATATTTGCATCTGAGAAGAGAATAGTCACATTCATTCATCAACGAGTTTTTTGTAAAAATCCTGTCCAAAATGATTCTCAAAACTGGTAGATTTTGTGTCAATGCTAAGGTCGATTATCCTACCAATTTATTGTAATAATCATCCGATCAAAAAGGTATATCACGATGAATCTACAGCAGAAATATGGTAAGACTGCGATGGTGGCGGGAGCTTCGGAAGGTATTGGAGCCGCCTTTGCAACTTATTTGGCCGCTGAAGGGTGTGATTTGGTGCTTATAGCACGCCGCCTTGAACCGTTGCACCAATTGGCCGACAAGTTGACAAGCAGGTATCACGTTGAGGTAACGTGTATTTCTTGTGACTTGGCAAGCACGAGTGCCACACAACAAATAGAAAAAGCGCTGCAGGGTAAGGATATCAATCTGTTAGTCTATAATGCCGCGCTGTCATACATTGGTTCGTTTATAGAAAATTCTGTGGAGTACCATGAGAAAATGGCTCAGGTGAACATGCTTACTCCTTTGAATATGCTGCATGTGTTCGGCGAAAAGATGCTTGTCAAAAAAAAAGGTGCCGTTGTGTTGATGGCGTCATTGGCCGGTTTTCAGGGAAGCGGTTTTTTGACGATGTATGCTGCAACAAAAGCCTATAATCGCGTGTTGGCTGAAAGCCTATGGTATGAATGGAAAAACAGTGGGGTAGATATCATAGCTTGCTGTGCCGGTGCTACGGCTACCCCTAATTTCAAAAATACACTGCCTGAAAAAACAAGTTTCTTTGCTCCCAGAGTGCAATTGCCGGAAGAGATTCCTGATGAATGTTTCAAGAAATTGGGGAAACGACCTTCCTACATCATTGGAAGAGGCAATCGCATTGCATCGTTTTTTATGCAAAAGATAATGCCACGTAAAATGGCGATTACGTTGATGGGTAATAACACGAAAAAAATGTATCGGTTATGATTTAGCATTTTTAGATTACTGCAACGGGTACTTTTATTATTGTAATTCAGTTTTGTCCTATGATCGATTTCAAAGGTTTTACGTTTCACAAAAGTCGCTTGCCCAAAGAATTTGGGGATCAGGATGCTTTCTTCAAAGAGCTTGAAAAGTCATTTTGTGCCGATGTGCGAAACTCAGAAAATGCAAAAGCTTATTTTGAGCAATTCAATGCCAGACATATTGAATATTTTATTGAAAGCTATGCTCGAAAAAAAGTTGAATTAGCCAAATTGTATGAATATTACAATGAAATTCTCCGCGAGAAAGAAGACTATGAATTGAATTTTCATAAAAAAGCGGAGAGCGCCTTGCATGCCATTCTACAGAAAAAGCTGTTTAACCTACAATTGCTTTGGCGAGCCGGCCAAAAACAGATTGATGGAGTTGACATTTGCTATGATTTTTATAGATCG
>JAJZHJ010000369.1 GCA_021804525.1 Bacteroidota bacterium
TCACCTTCAAAACTGGACTCCATTTATTCCCAAAAATACAGGTGTTTGGGGGCAATACGGTTTGTCTGGCATTTTAACGGGAGCTGCCGTGGTCTTTTTTGCTTACATTGGATTTGATGCTATATCAACTACCGCACAAGAAGCCAAAAATCCTAAACGTGATATGCCGATTGGCATTTTAGTCTCATTGGCGATATGTACACTGCTTTACATTGCCGTCAGTTTGACGCTGACTGGTATCGTGAATTATCACAATTTGAACGTGCCTGCTCCTATTGCTTTAGCCATCGACACTGCTGGATCAAGCTTAATGTGGCTTCGTCCTATCATTAAAATCGGTGCTATCGCAGGATTAAGCTCCGTAGTTTTGGTGCTATTGTTAGGCCAATCGCGTATTTTTTTTACGATGGCAAGCGATGGATTGCTATGGAAAAGTTTTGCCAAGACGCACTCACGATTTAAAACGCCCTATATCACCACGATTGTTACCGGTAGTTTTGCCGCTTTATTTGCCGGACTCTTCCCTATTGGTTTATTGGGTGAATTGGTTTCCATTGGTACGCTCCTTGCCTTTGTCATTGTATCCATTGGCATCATTATTTTGCGTAAAAAAGAGCCTGACGCTCCCCGCTCTTTCAAAACGCCATGGGTACCGTTAATCCCTATTTTAGGTGCAGTAGTTTGTCTGGCACAAATGCTTTCATTACCGCTTGACACTTGGATTCGGTTAGTTTTATGGATGATTATTGGTTTCACAATCTATTTTACCTACGGACGGAAACACAGCCACGCACGAAAAGCACGCATAGAGGAAGTAGCAAATAACAACTCAAAATAGCCATTCATTTCTGGGTTACTGAGGCAAACTGAATTTTGGACAACACAAAAATTGCGATTTTTCACTTCCCGAAAATTTCAGGAACACAGTAATCAGAATATACCCTTCCTGAGCATTCTGCAAGAGAAACTGTTCACATTCTTTATCCAACCAACATCTGAAGACGAAATTACGCAACATTATTTATCTTATCGGAATTTTTAGAATAAATAGTGTGGAAGTATTTATTCTCATTATCGGCATCATTAAATACAATCTCTACATCAGAGAAAATCTTTACTATACCTTCAAAACAGCAAAGAGAGTCTCATTTAAATATGAAACTCTCTTTCCGTTTGTTTTAAGCAAACTACTTCCTACTCCACATCGATTAGCTGAACGTCAAAAATTAATGTCGAATAAGCAGGGATTGATCCCATAGCAGTAGTGCCATATCCTAACGATTGGGGAATATAAATTTCAAAAGTTGAGCCAGTATTCATTTTCAATAAAGCTTCCTGAAAACCAGACACAACACTTGATACATAAAGCAAACGTGGCGAATTAACTAAGGTTGTATCATTTACAGTAGTGTCGAAAACCGTACCATCAATAAGTTTTCCAGTATAAAGTAATGACACTTGACTACCCGAATTGGGTTTTAAACCAATACCTTGTGTAATGACTTTATATTGCAACCCTGTTGAAGTGGTTATGACCCCATTCTGTGTTTTATTGTGATCGAGAAATTGTTGATTCAATGTTTGCCAATTACTCGTTTGACTGTTACATGCACCCACGATAAACGCAATGAGAAGTAAGAGAGGCAATGCTTTGAATAGGTTTGAATTTAACATAAAAAGGAAATTTAGTATTGATCGATTTATGAGTTATTGTTATGTTGTTGTTTCCACTGTTTTGCAAAAGAGCGATGAAAGGTAGGCATTTTTCGCTTAGGTCCCCAAAAAGTATAGTTAAATGGAGCTGTTCCTACATTTTTTATCCAAAAAGGGAGAAAATCAAACCAAACCCGATGTTTGGCAAGAAAGGCAAACCCTTCTATTCCCCATTTTTCGACTATTGGCCGAGCTGTTTCTTCCACTACTTTTCGACGATTGATAAGCAGCAGTTTAGTTAAAGGAATGCAAACAGGACACACCTCGACACATTTACCACACAAACTACAAGCGAAGCTCAAATGACCCATTTCGCTCATTCCTTTGAAAAAGGGTGTAATCACTGACCCGATAGGCCCACTGTAAGTGGAGTTATAAGTATAACCACCAATGGTTTTATACACAGGACATGCGTTCAAACAAGCCCCGCACCGAATGCACGAAAGCACTTCAGCGACTTCTGTGTCTTCATAAACCTTTGTGCGTCCATTGTCCATCAAAATGACAACCATTTCTTCAGGCCCATCAACTTCGCCTTTTTGTCGTGGTCCAGTGAACAGGGTGTTGTAAGCCGACACTTGTTGCCCCGTTCCCAAAGCTGCCAAAAGAGGTTGGAATGTGCCTAATTGTCGCATTTTGGGAATTATTTTTTCAATGCCAGCAATCACAATGTGCAACTTGGGAAATGAGGTGCTCATCAAGGCATTTCCCTCATTTTCAGTAACGGCAACCGCGCCGATATCGGCAATTAAAAAGTTAGCCCCGGTCACACCCACATCAGCAGATGTAAATTTTTTCCGTAACAAAGTACGCACGTAAACAGCCAACTCTTCAGGAGTACTATCGGCAGGCGTTGCAAATTTTTCGTGAAAAAGCGCAGCAATATCCTCTTTTGATTTGTGCATTGCTGGCGTCACAATGTGATATGGGCGCTCTCCAGCCACTTGCACGATGAATTCTCCCAAATCTGTCTCCACCGATTCACATCCAACTTGCGTCATTTCTTCATTAAACGAAACTTCTTCGGTGGTCATTGATTTACTTTTCACCAACAACGTAGCATTATGTTCCGTCAAAAGTTGTTTTACATGATCTATTACCTCATGTGCATCGTTTGCCCAGAGAACCTTTGTACCTCGTTTGATAATGCTTTCTTCAAATTGCAATAAATAGTTGTTCCAATGAGTCAACATTTCCCGTTTGATATACGCTGCATGGTCTTTT
>JAJZHJ010000370.1 GCA_021804525.1 Bacteroidota bacterium
AAGGAATAAATTTGCCGGATACAATTCAGTTCGGGAACGGACGACAAATCATCAACAGCTACGATGCCGGCGGGCACCTTTATTGTCGCATGAATGACAGATTATTAGTTCAAGTCTGAGCGTAGCGGAGACTTGGACTGGAAATAGAATCAGTCCCGCAAAGTCGGGATGTCATTTCGTTTCCATTTGTGACTGATTGTGGTTGCAACCACTCCTTAAACATATAAAACATTTTCGTATGAAACGAGCATGAACAGTGAGATTCGCCAAAAACTATGAAAATCTAAAATGCGAGTTCCATACATCCTTAATGTTAGAAAATAAAATACACGTATGAAATCCCCCTATTTTGCATTGATATTTGGATTTTTGTTTTTGAGCATTATATGTCCTAAAACCAAATGCGCGGTTATGCCTCCTTATCACGGAGACCTCAACGGCAGGAACCAAGAATCTATGTTACGGTATGTCGACACCATTGCCTGGTTGCAAAAGAAACTGGGCTGCTCAGGCAACTACAACTACTTGCTAAGCTTACAAGCCACAGCCTGCATAAAGCAGTCCCAGACCCTTTTTGCCTCGAATCGACGTTACGAGGCCTTGCATCAAGCCGCGTTGGCTATTGATGCCGCGGACAAGAGTGGCCAACTTCTGCTGCGGAGTGACGCGCATTGCAATATGGCAAAGTTGTATATGCAATTGGAGATGCACCAACAAGCGGCTTATCACCACGACACCTCCCGACAATTGCTCCAAACGGCCTATCACATTATCCAACATAAATTGGACAGTACCCCACCCCGAGATCATAAAAGCACACAGTTGGCTTTCGGAATAACCTGCCTCGTTCTGTTACTCATGTATATCTGGGTATGGAGGCGTTTTCACCATCATGTTAATGACACAATGCACATCTTCCAAATGGGGAAAGGGCAGCATGTTGCTCTCGAAGAAGGGAAGAAAGAGCATGTTGTACAGCAACAACAAGTCATGGAAAGTACCGGCGAGACGGCATCAGCGTGTCATCGGGATGTTGCACATCCTATTGCTGCAAAGCAGCGTTATCTGTGCGATGACGATCAGAAAAGGCATGATCATCTTTACGCAAAAATAGTGCAATGGCTCGAAGAGGAGAAACGGTACACCTGTCAAGACATCACGCTCTCCATGATGGCCAAAGAAATGGGGACCAACCGCAGCTATCTGTCCAAAGCCATTAGCGGGAAACACCTTAACTTTTCCTCCATGCTTAACCACTATCGGGTGGAAGAGGCAATGCGGCTGCTCACCGATGACCCTCAACGTCCGCTTGAATACATAGCTGTGAAGGTAGGGTTTAAACATTATACCACATTTACTGCCGCCGTCGTAAGAGAGACAAGCCTCACCCCATCCCAATGGAGGGACACGATTAAGGAAGCCTGATATCCACAAAGGCTAATTACATAGACAGGGATTGCCGCATCAACTCCCTGATTCGTCAAAACCACCCTCTGATTCATCAAAACTTCATCCTGATTGATCAATCAGGGGGTGACTCCTTTTGTACACCTATTTCTTCCTTACTACTTTTGTTGCCTCTATTTAACAATAGAATGGTGCACCCCTATTATTACCCATATTGAAAGAGGATTTCCTGTATCTATACTTTAATGTTTAATTTCCAAAAAACAGACTATGGCAGCAAATGACAAAAGCAGTGTGATTGTAGAACTGTACGATTTGACGCTCACCGAGAGAAAAGACGACCGCTTCGGGCGGGTAGTAACCACCAAGTCGCTCACGGAAGATGACTTGATTGCAATCGCCGTTTCGCGGCGTACCGACCTCAACGCCAATACGCTTAAGGCGTCTATCAACATTCTTCAGGAAATAGCTTCCGAACAAATTGCTAACGGAGCTTCCGTAAGTTTTGGCCTGGGATATTTCAACCTTGGCGTCAACGGTGTCTTTATTGGCGACAGTGCCAAATGGGATCCTTCCATACACAGCCTTTCGGTACGCGTCACCCCCACTGCCGATTTGCGCAACGCGGTGAAGGCAAGCACGGTTGATGTGCGTGGCATGGCGGCTTCTGGATTGGTTATCAACTCGGTGACGGATGTCACCTCGGGCGAGGTAAACAGCCGCCTTACACCGGGTGGAGGAGTGAACCTGACAGGCAATAAAATCAAAATTGACGGAGATAATGCCACGGTGGGCATCAGCCTAACCAATGAAGAGACCAAAGAAGTGACCTTGATTGCCAAAACCGCGGTGCTGGTAAACGATCCCTCCAAAATCACCTTCGTGGTACCGGCAGGTTTGCCCTCCGGCGATTACAAACTGACAATTACAACACAGTATTCATCTTCAGTTCAATCACTGAAGGAGCCTCGTTCTTATACCTTCGACTATGTACTGAATGTAACGGCGTAAATATAGGGCAATCCTATATTACCATATAGTGCGGTGCTATATTAGGCTATAGGATCATCCTATATTACCGTATAGCGCCGTGCTATGTTAGGCTATAGGATCGTCCTATATTACCGTATCTCCCGATGCAATACCAGAGGGACGCGATTGAAGGAAACCTCTTGCGCTTTATAGCCAATATTTTTCGATAATGATAAGGAGTGTAGCACTGATATTTTGATGGAAATATAATTCGCAGTATCTCTCAAATCGTTATCTTATACCCTATTATTTATGAAGAAGTCATATTGTTTATTGTTTTTAGTCTTGGTTTTGGTATGTTCCTGTTCTCCCAAAGTATCAGTTCTGGTACTCAAAAGTTACCCGCCACTCAATCCACACGATACAGTGATGGTTTATGAACACAGGGAGCAGGTTCCAAAACTGGCCGAGCCATTGGCTAAAGTAACCGTAAGGGACGGTGGCATGACACTCCACTGCAACTACAATCAGGTACTTGCGCTTGCC
>JAJZHJ010000371.1 GCA_021804525.1 Bacteroidota bacterium
AATAATTGTTTTTTAAAGGTCACATGGAACTCGCATGTCAGATTTTATCTTCAAAAGAGAACATCTGAATTTATGCTCGTTTCATGTAGATTTTTTTGATGGTTTGTAACGATGCAAAAATAGCAAAATCCTCTCAAAAAGGCACCAAAACAGCCTGTTTTTATTTTGAGTTTAATTTTTTATATATCAGTTATTTATATATTTCGTTAGCGAACACGGAATCAAAATAACATATCTCTCGTTGCAATTAACATCGAGAAATGCGGTGACTAAGAAAAAGTTTGAATTTTACGTCAGATTACTCAAAGGAGAGATATGGCACAAGTTTGTACAGTGTTGCTGGATCCACTTCAGCTATTGTTTTTAACTGATCGCTGCTTGTCAACTTGCCTTTATTTCGGCGCAAGTCGTATATGGCTTTAGCTTTCGAGAAGTTGAGATAGGGATGGTTCATCAGTCGTTCTACAGAGGCTCTGTTCACTGTGATTTTAGTGATTGCTTGTGCATTCACGGTAAAATGAGATGCTATTTGGGTATAAAGTTCGGGAGTCATGCCCCAAACCTCACGTAATTGTGCAACATTGTAGAAACCTCCCAATCGTTTCCGGTAAGCAATAATGCGCTTGGCGTATCCAATTCCAATACCTCTGATTTGTTGTAGTTGCGCTGTGTCGGTACTGTTGAGTTCCAAAATAACATCCTTTTTTACAATCCTCGGCGGTTGGCTTGGTGTAACTACAGCTATTTCAGTTGGCATATCGATGTAAGGGAGCAATTCGTTGAACTTTTCGGGTGAGATTCCCCATACTTTGGCAAAATCTTCCGGTTTATGAAATTTTCCTCCTTTGACCCTGTATTTCAAAATATTAGAAGCTACATATGGCTTTAGACCAAGTTTCACAAAGCCTGCCGAATCTAATTCATTGGGGTTGAAGCGAGAAAGGACAGGTGTTGGTAACACTTGTTTTTCGTAAGTTTTTGGATATTGATTCCACGTCTTTTGATAGGGTGAATGGGAATAAAACTGGCTAGTTGGGAGCGATTGTAGGGAATCTAAAAAGGTTTTTGCCTGCTGTTCAAACAAATCCGATGATTGTTTTGTATCCGGCAGAAAATAGGGCAGTGCCCAATCAACAACTAATAGACAAAGGATAAGGGATAGAAGCACCATAATTCCAACCCGTTGGCCTTTCGTAAAATAAAACCATTCTTTCCACATGGTATATAACAGGTTAATGTGAAGAACGAATATTACATGATGGAAGCATTCACGTTGTTTTAGCGGAGTATTGCTATAATATTTGCAAATAAATCATTATATATCACACGTCATTTCTCCGATAAGTGGTTGTTGCATCTTTATTTTAATGATGTCTGTTGAAAAATTCTCGCCCAATAAAAACATTAATTTGGTCACTGCTGCTTCGGTGGTCAAGTCAAAGCCGCTGATCACGCCTGCTTTTTGAAGATTCAAACTGGTCTCGTATCGCCCCATTTGCACTGAACCAACATTGCATTGCGTAATGTTGACGATGATGATGTCTTGATTAACCGCTTCGGCTAAAGCATCGTAAAACCATTCTTGGCGCGAAGCATTTCCTGCTCCATAACTTTCGAGAACAACAGCTCTAAGTTCTTCTGAATGAAGAATTGCTTGTACAATTTTAGGTGTGATACCTGGAAACAGTTTTAGAATAGCTATGTTTGGGTTCAATTGCTTATGCACATGCAGCGGCATATGTTTGTCATTTTGGTGAATGTACGCACTGGAAAAATTAAAGTGTACACCTACTTTCACTAAAGCCGGATAATTGTATGACGCAAACGCGTTAAATAATTCTGCGTTTTTTTTGGTCGTTCGGTTTCCTCTAAAAAGAGAATCTTCAAAATAAATGCATACTTCGTGTACTGTAGCAATTCCATTTTCATCGCTGTTTGCTGCTATTTCGATGGATGTCAGTAAATTTTCTTTGGCATCGGTTCGCAACATTCCAATGGGAAGTTGTGCCCCGGTGAAAATAACCGGTTTTGATAAATTTTCCAACATAAAGCTCATCGCTGAAGCAGAATAGGCCATAGTGTCGGTACCATGAAGGATCACAAATCCATCATGTTTTTCGTATTCTTTTTCAATGGTTTCTGCTATTTTAATCCAATGATGAGGTTGTACGTCGGATGAGTCAATCAACGGAGTGAATGCAATAGACTCGATGTGAATATCTAATAGTTTTAGCTCAGGAATAAATTCACGCACCCGATTGAATTCAAGCGGTTTTAGTGCACCCGTTTGTGGGTCTTCAGCCATGCTGATAGTTCCTCCGGTGAAAATGAGTAAAACCGATTTCTGAGTTGACATAATGTTGAATTCAAACGGGATGAGCGTGATATTATTTACTTGTTTTTGCTTAGAATATGTTTTTCTGCATGATACGAAGAACGCACTAACGGAGCACTTTCTATTTCGCGAAACCCTTTTTGTAAACCGATAAGTCGATATTCTTCAAATTGTTCAGGTGTGACATAAGTGGTTACTTTTATATTTTTGTGCGATGGTTGCAAATATTGTCCGATGGTTAATACCGAACATCCTGCTTCGAGCAAATCATCCATTGTTTCTAATACTTCTTCGGGTGTTTCTCCTAATCCTACCATAATACCTGATTTCGCAACAAGGCCACTGGAAGCAATTTGGCGAATGACAGCAAGGCTTACGTCGTATTTTGCAGCACTTCGCACCGTAGGAGTAAGCCGTCGTACGGTTTCCATATTGTGTGAAATGATTTCAGGTTGCGCGGCAATGAGTTGATCAATTAATTCTTTTCTTCCTTGAAAATCAGGAATCAGCGTTTCAAGTGTGGTGTTGGGGTTTTCAGTTTTGATAGTTTGAATCGTAGCTGCCCAATGGGCTGCACCTAGATC
>JAJZHJ010000372.1 GCA_021804525.1 Bacteroidota bacterium
AGGATTTTTGTTTTTCGGGCTTATCAAGGTTGAAAACGAACCATACGTCATTGAGTACAATGCGCGCATGGGTGATCCGGAAACCGAGGTGGTGATGTTGCGATTACAATCTGATTTATTAGAACTAATTCAAGGCGTTATCAACGGTAACCTGAACGAAAAAGAGATTATTATCGACCCACGCCATGCAGTTACCGTGATGCTGGTGTCAGGAGGATATCCTGAAGCATACGAAAAAGGGAAAACCATTACAGGATTTGATAAAATATCAGGAAGTTATGTATTTCATGCAGGCACCACTTTTGCAAATGACAAAGTGGTTACGAATGGCGGTCGCGTGATGGCTATCAGTTCTTACGGAACATCCAAAGATGATGCTTGTCGTCAATCGTTAGCAAATGCGGAGCAGATCACATTCGAAGGCAACTATTTTCGCCGCGACATTGGTTTCGATCTTTAAAAACCCATCAAGGAAAAAGACAAATATCCTTTAGCAAGAAAGATGATATACATTCCATTTTTCCACATTATATCAACCTAACCAAATCATTACTCACCAGTTAGATAGTTTGGCTCACGATATATGGAAAAATTGCTACCTTTGTGCCGCTTTTTTTAACTCAAAAATTCACCTAAACATTCACGAATGTCAAATAAAATTCTGGGCATGGGAAACGCCCTCGTTGATGTATTGACAGTACTTCAATCTGACGAGATGTTAGACCGACTAAACCTTCCTAAAGGCAGTATGCAACTGATCGACGAAACGATGTTGCAACAATTACATAAAGAAACAGCAGACTATACTGCGCATTATGTAGCAGGCGGTTCAGCATCTAACACACTGAGTATTCTTGCTCGTCTGGGCATTGAAACAGAATTTATTGGGAAAATAGGAAAAGACGAAATAGGAAAATTCTTTCAACAGGAAACGAAAAGCAACGGCGTGATTCCTTCCTTTTTCTTCTCACAACATCCTTCAGGACGATGCACCGTGCTCATTTCAGCCGACGGCGAACGAACCATGTGCACCTATTTGGGAGCCAGTGCCGACATGACTGCCAATGATTTGACTCACGATCTTTTTGATGAGTTTCGTTTGTTTCATATCGAAGGCTATTTGGTGCAGAATTATGATCTAATACAAAGCGCCATCACATTAGCCAAAAAAGCCGGATTGACTGTTTCGCTTGATTTATCCAGCTTCAATGTTGTGGAAGAACATCTTAATTTTTTACGACAAATCATTGTTGACAAGGTAGATATTGTATTTGCCAACGAAGATGAAGTGAAAGCGTTAACGGGAAAAGATCTACTCGAAGCCACAAAGGAGCTTGCTTCGATGTGCTCCATCGCCGTAGTAAAAACCGGCAAAAAGGGATCTATTATTCAACATGGCGAAGACGTGCTGCACATCCCGATTTATGAGGCTGTGCGTGTTGACACAACCGGAGCCGGCGATGCTTATGCTGCCGGATTTCTCTATGGCTGGATCAATCAGTTGCCCTTAGAAATGTCAGGACAAATCGGATCTTTTCTGGCAGCTAATGTCATTGAAGAAATCGGACCTAAAATCATGCCCGACAGATGGGAAAACATCTATCAATGGATAAATAAACTAACGCATGTTTAATTCGATACAACAACATCGACTTTTTCAACCCGTATCTACCTATGTTTCTATCATCGTAGCCATGATTTTCTGGGGATTTTCGTACGTGTGGACAAACATTGCCATGCGTACGTTCCCTGTTTTAACCCTGCTTGAATTGCGGCTAACCATTGCCACTATTCTGCTCTTTGCTTTCGGTTATAGTTTCCATTTCATGCAAAAACCGAAAAGAGAAGACTTAAAATGGTTCCTATTGATGGCGCTTTTCGAGCCATTTCTCTATTTTATTGGCGAAACGTATGGATTGACGCGGGTAAGCCCTACAATGGCCTCCGTCATGATATCAACCATTCCGCTTTTTGCACCTTTGGTAGCCTATTTCCTGTTGAAAGAACGGGTTACATGGACAAACATAGCCGGTATCCTGCTTTCTGTTAGTGGAGTAGCTGCCATCGTGACAGCACAAAAGCTACAATCAAGCGGAACAGAACGCGCGGGGTTAATGTTGCTTTCGTTAGCTATTGTGTCGGCCATTTTTTATTCTGTCGTTCTTAAAAAACTCACAGCGCATTACAATGGTATTACCCTTGTCGGCTACCAAAATCTGATTGGTATTTTCCTTTTTATGCCTCTTTTTTTACACTTTGACGCACAGAAACTTTCGCACTTAGTTCTGCGTACCGATTCAGTGGTAAGCGTCCTCATGCTGGCGCTCTTCGCATCCTTTATCGCCTTTGTCCTTTTTGCTGAAGCTGTTCGTCGAATCGGAGTAGCGAGAAGCAACGTGTTTTGTAACTTAATGCCGGCTATCACTGCACTATTTTCGGCACTGATTTTGCATGAAATACTCGTATTTCAACAAATGGTGGGAATTGCAATTGTCATCGGAGGACTGTTTGTAAGCCAGTTACAATTAAAAAAACATATACAATCAGCAACCTGCGCAACAGCGACACTTCAAAACAAAAAAATTAAATTACCCAAGATAAAATAAAGAGTTGCCCACCTTCTCTTCTTCAAAAATGATTATTATGAGCATTGAATCCATCATCCGCAAAGCAGTAAGTAAGGCCACACAACATCTGTATGCCATCTCGATTGACGAAGAAACTCTTCAGGTACAAAAAACAAAAAAAGAGTTCGAAGGCGATGTAACCATCGTGATGTTTCCGCTTGCTAAACAACTTCGACAATCACCCGCTACTCTTGCTCAAGCTATTGGCGACTATCTGCAACAAAATGATGAGATGATCTCCAAATTCAATGTCATACAAGGATTTCTCAATCTCTCCATTGCACA
>JAJZHJ010000373.1 GCA_021804525.1 Bacteroidota bacterium
CATTGGCACGCAGGCTTTGGATGTTATCACAGCACATCCTGAGCATTTTGAAGTGTATGCGCTAACGGCTAACAACAATGTAGATTTGTTGATTCACCAAGCACGGCGTTTTAATCCGGCGGTAGTCGCCATTGCAAATGATGCTCACTATTTTGTGCTTAAAGAGGCGTTGCGCGATTTGCCAATACATGTTTTTTCCGGCATCGAATCCATTGCTCAAATCGCAGCCATGGAGGCTGTTGATATTGTTCTGACGGCAATGGTGGGATATTCCGGTCTGCTTCCTACGTTGGCAGCAGTGAAAGCTGGAAAGATGATAGCTTTGGCAAATAAAGAAACGCTGGTGGTGGCGGGAGAATTGATTTATTCATTGGTCAAACAGCATCAAGCGTCTATTATTCCGGTTGATTCGGAACATTCCGCTATTTTTCAATGTTTGGTTGGCGAAAGCGATAATCCGGTGGAGAAAATCATTCTGACAGCATCAGGAGGGCCGTTTCGAACCACGGATATGGTGCAATTGACTACGATTACAAAAAAAGAAGCATTACGGCATCCCAATTGGACGATGGGAGCAAAGATCACCATTGACTCTGCCACGATGATGAATAAGGGATTTGAAGTTATTGAGGCTAAATGGCTCTTTGGTCTTGATCCGAGTCAAATTGAGGTGCTGGTACATCCGCAATCCATTGTTCATTCCATGGTGCAATTTGTGGATGGAAGTGTGAAGGCACAGATGGGACTGCCAGATATGCGATTGCCTATTCAGTACGCCTTTTCATATCCAACCCGACTCCACTCTCCTTGGCCGCGTCTCGATTTCAGTGCCTATTCACATTTGACTTTTGAACAACCGGATTATGATAAATTCCGAAATTTATCGCTTGCTTTTGATGCGCTGAAGCGGCAAGGAAATGCGCCTTGTGTGCTGAATGCAGCCAATGAAGTAGTGGTGGCAGCTTTTCTCCGAGATGAAATAGGTTTTTTGCAAATGTCAGACGTTATTGAGTCAACGTTGGAGAAAGTGACTTTTTTATCGCAACCGGCTTATGATGATTATGTGGCTTCGGATGAGGAAGCACGTGCTATTGCCTTGAAGTTTGTTGCAAATCTGTAATATGAATATTAATAAACAATTATTTGAATAATGGAGACTTTTTGGATTAAAGCGGCCCAATTAATTTTGAGTTTGTCAATTTTGGTGTTCCTTCACGAGTTGGGACATTTTACTTTTGCACGTATTTTCAAGACACGAGTCGATAAATTTTACCTGTTTTTCAATCCTTATTTTTCACTATTACGTTGTAAAAAGATCAATGGGAAATGGCGGTTTCGGTTTTTTGCATCGAACGTTCCCGATATGTATCGTAAAATGGTGGATTCAGATGGCAATGTGGTGAAAGATGATAAGGGAAAAGCGAAGATGGAAGAAATTCCCATTAATGATTTACCAAAGGATGATTGGCGCCGTTTCAATGAAACTACCGAATGGGGTATTGGGTGGTTGCCGTTAGGTGGCTATTGCAAGATAGCCGGCATGATTGATGAATCGATGGATACCGAAGCCCTGAAAAAGCCGGCTCAGCCTTGGGAATTTCGTAGCAAAACGGCTTTACAGCGGTTATTGATCATGGTAGGTGGTGTAACGGTGAATTTTTTTACCGCTTTAGTGATTTATGCCATGATTTTATTTGTTTGGGGACAAGAATATCTCCCCTTGCAAAATGCACGTTTAGGAATGCAATTTTCAGAGATTGCTTTGAAGAATGGATTTCATAACGGTGATATTTTACTGTCAGTCAACAATAAGCCCGTCGATGAGACAAGCGATGCCGTAGGAAAAATTCTGATTGATGGTGCCTCAAATGTAACTGTACTGCGTGATGGGAAAACGGTGCAAATGGCGTTACCGACTAACTTTGCAGAGCAAGTTATTGGTGCTCATGAAAAACAGTTTATGGCACCTCGCGTTCCATTTGTGATCGATCAGGTAGTAAATGGATCGCCTGCTCAATCCGCTGGATTGGAAAAAGGAGATAGTGTGGTGGCTGTGAATGGGAAAGCCATGGTAGCAGCACAAGATATCATGCCTTTCTTGTCGGAAAATAAAGGTAAAGCGATATTACTGACGTTTGTGAGAGCAGGGAAGCCTATGACAAAACAGGTGACAATTGATCCTTCAGGGAAATTGGGAGTAGGCTTGGTACCATTCACACAATTTTTCAAGACAAAAAGTATTCGGTATGGTTTGTTAGCTTCCATTCCTGCCGGTATTAGTATGGGGGTTGATAAACTGTCGTCATACGTAAAGCAACTTAAATTTGTATTTACCAAAGAAGGTGCAAAACAAATTGGTGGGTTTGGCACTATCGGGTCTCTCTTCCCCAGTGTATGGGATTGGCAAAGTTTTTGGGCATTGACGGCATTTTTGTCGATCATTCTTGCTTTTATGAATATTCTTCCCATTCCGGCTTTGGATGGTGGCCATACTCTCTTTTTGCTTTACGAAATGGTTACGGGACGAAAACCAAGCGATAAATTTCTTGAGTATGCGCAAATGGTAGGCATTGCGCTTTTGTTTGCCTTGCTCCTTTATGCAAATGGGAACGATTTGTTTCGTCTTTTCAAGTAGAAGAAGTTTATGACTGAATAAGTTTTTGAGCATTCAAATTTTAATCGCCGTGTGATATGAAACGATTCTGGGTGAAACTGAGCAAACCTTTCATTCATTTGCACCATTATAAATATTGGTTGGTGGCTGGGTTTTTCTTGATTCTCATGTCTTTTTTTGATGAAAATAACTTCGTTAAACGTATTGAAAATGAGCAAGAAATCCATCGATTACAAGATCAGATTGATACCTATAACCAAACCATTCAACGCAATCTTGAACAAATTAATGAA
>JAJZHJ010000374.1 GCA_021804525.1 Bacteroidota bacterium
ATAAGACAAAGGCGGCTATTGAGTAAATAACCGCCTTTTTTATCGTTCATGCGAAAACAATCAATAGCCGCGAATGGCTTCGATGCCAGGCAATACTTTTCCTTCAATCATTTCCAACAAAGCTCCACCACCGGTTGAGACATAGCTCACCTGATCAGCCAATCCCAATTTATTGATAGCAGCAACCGAGTCACCGCCACCAATCAGAGAAAATGCGCCTTTTTTTGTGGCTGCAACAATCGATTCAGCAATGGCTTTGGTACCACCGGCAAACGCATCCATTTCGAATACGCCGGCAGGCCCGTTCCATAAAATGGTTTTGGAGTTCTTGATCACATCGCTCATTTGATCAACGGCTACAGGGCCTAAATCAAGACCTAACCACCCATTGGGAATCACATCGTTGTTACAGATTTTTGTTGCAGCATCGGCAGCAAATTTATCAGCAATGATAGAATCCGTTGGCAACACTAAGTTGACATTGTTTGCTTTTGCTTTTGCAATAATATCGTTAGCAAGCTCCAACATATCATCTTCGCACAATGAATTTCCAACATGACCGCCTTGTGCTTTGGCAAACGTGAAAGCCATACCACCCACGATAAGCAGGTTATCGACTTTGGTAAGCAGATTTTCGATAATGGTGATTTTAGTTGAAACTTTCGAGCCTCCGATAATTGCCGTAACTGGATGTACAGCCGTCTTGAGTACTTTTTCAACGGCAACGACTTCGTTTTGCATCAGGTAGCCAAACATTTTGTTGTCAATGTCGAAATATGCAGCCATAAGCGCTGTCGAAGCGTGAGCACGGTGGGCGGTACCAAAAGCATCGTTCACATAACAATCGGCATACGAAGCCAATGTTTTTGCAAACTCTTTTTGAGAAGCTTTAATGGCTTTTTTAGCAGCTGCTTTTTCTTCGTCGGTTGCATCATCTTTCAAACCACGTGCTTTACCTTCTTCTTCGGCATAAAAACGGAGGTTTTCGAGCATCAATACTTCGCCGGGTTTCAAGGCAGCAGCTTTCTTTGCTGTCTCGGCACCCATGCAATCGTCGGCAAAATGGACTGTCACGCCGAGTAATTCGGCTACATGACCAACGATGTGTTTCAACGAAAAAGTGGGATCAGGGTTTTTCTTCGGACGTCCTAAGTGCGATCCGATAATAACGCTGCCACCATCGTTTAAAATTTTCTTCAATGTTGGCAGAGCGGCGCGAATACGCGTGTCATCGGTAATTTCAAACTGTTCGTTCAATGGAACATTAAAGTCCACGCGAACAAACGCTCTTTTTCCGGCAAAATGGAAGTTGTCAAGTGTTTGCATAATCACTATATATTTAGGAATAAACTGTAAATCGCTTTCAAAAATAGGCTTTTTCGACGACATTGCCATGCTTTTTGGCACCCGAAGGTCATCTTTTATCCCTTTTTATTACTTACGTTGAATGAGGTTAATGAACTCTTCACGCGTTTTGGCACTCTCGAAGACACCGGTAAAGTCGGATGTAGTAGTGACAGAGCCTGGTTTTTGCACACCGCGCATTTGCATGCACATGTGTTGCGCTTCAATGACTACCATGACGCCCAGCGGGTTCAACGTATTCTGAATGCACTCTTTTATCTGTGTCGTCATGCGCTCCTGCACCTGCAACCGATGAGCAAAGACATCGACTACGCGAGCAATCTTACTCAAACCGGTGATGTAGTGATTGGGGATATAGGCCACGTGTGCTTTGCCGAAAAACGGGAGCAAGTGGTGCTCGCACATCGAATAAAACTCAATCTCTTTCACAATGACCATTTGACGATAGTCTTCGCGAAACTTGGCTGATAGTAAGATTTCTTCGGCATTTTGCGTATAGCCCTGCGTCATAAACTGCATGGCCAAAGCAACACGTTCGGGAGTGCGTATCAACCCTTCACGGGTAGAATCTTCGCCTAAAAGTTCGAGGATAGCTTTATAATGAACGCTTAATTGCTCGGTAATGGTTTTTTCAGTGGATGCTGATTCCATGTTGATCTGTTTTGGAGCTGCAAAAGTAGCAAAAAATTGTGGCAATGCCGCCAAAGAAAGTTGAACATGGCGGGTCAATCAACGGAGCATAATTGGCATCGACAATCCGCATAATTTTTCGTTCGCATTAATAAACTGTGTATTTTAGTGAAGCCTTCACTCGGAGTGAAGACCACACTATACGTTCATTATCGCGGCAGTTTTTCTTTATGAATCACAAAACGGCGGGTGTGGGAGTCGAAAGCAAACAGATCACTATGGAATACCCGCTGAAATCCGCCTTGCTCAATCAACTCTTCGGTAGTTCCTACGGCAATTTCATCATGACTCATCAACCACAACCTGTCGGCCAATTGCATCGCCATTTCCAGTTCGTGTGTCGACAAGAGAACAGCCACCTGACACTCTTTCGCCACCGTTTTGAGCAATAACAGCGTTGAGACACGGTTGGTCAAATCGAGATGCGCCGTGGGTTCGTCAAAAAGCAAAACAGGGGTGGCCTGTGCCAATACTTTGGCAATCATCGCACGCTGGCGTTCGCCATCGGAAAGCGTGTCGAGCGACCATTTACTTTTTTCAGTCAAATGTACTTGCTCAATGGCATTTTCGACAGCGACAACATCGCGCGAAGAGAGTTTTCCGAAACGGTTGGTGTAAGGATAACGCCCCATGGAAACCAATTCATAAACGCTCATTTTGTCTACCTCCACACGATCGGTCAACGTAAGCGAAAGAAGCGTTGCCTTTTCCTGCATCGAATAGGAAAGTAAATCCCGCTGATGCAGCATGACTTTCCCCGAAAGTGGTTTCTGAAGTCCGGCAAGCGTATGCAGCAACGTCGATTTGCCACAGCCATTCGGGCCAATCAGGCACACCATTTCTCCTTT
>JAJZHJ010000375.1 GCA_021804525.1 Bacteroidota bacterium
GCGTGAATTGCTTCAAGGTGAACCCTTGCGCAAAGCTTTTTTGCTAATTGCCGCCACACCCATGATCACAGTGTTATGCATCAATAGCACTCCGGACGTACCCTTGCTGTTTTTTTGGTCATTGAGCCTATTGCTCATGTACCGGGCAATTATACATAATAGATTATTTGATTGGATTTTAGCTGGAATAGCGGTTGGTTTGACCTTTGACAGTAAATACACCGGTCTCCTTATGTTTGGTGGAATGTTTCTCTTTTTGTTGCTGTCCCATCAACACCGGCGAAAATTGTTTTCATGGCAATTTCTGCTTTTTATTGTTTTCTTTTTTTTGACGGTATCGCCGGTAGCAATTTGGAATATTGATAATCACTTTATTTCGTTCAAATATCAATCTACACAACGAGCATCCGGCATAGAAGCCTTTCATTTTCAGCCAAAATTATTTCTCGGGAGTTTCGGTTCCCAATTACTCTTGGTATTGCCTGTATTCTTTATATTCATTTTCAAAGCCACCTACAGTCTGTCTAAGCAATGGCTATCTCATTTTCGTTTAGAGGAAAAACAGCTCTTTGCAGCCTCTTTTTCATTGCCAACTATTCTCTTTTTCACTGCCATTTCATTGTTTTATTGGGTAAAAATCAATTGGATGATGCCTGCTTTCCTTTCGGCAACAGTAATAACCGTGATCTATTTTAAATCATGGAAAGCTATTCGTTGGCAAATCGGCATTTCACTTTTCATTCACTTATTGGCCATAGTTGAGATTGGGTTTATGCCTTTCCCTGTCCATTCGGACGACACTTGGTGGGGATGGAAACAATTGGCAAACAAAGTGAAAACTATCCAACAAGACCATCCTGGATATTTCATCTTTTCAGACGATTCATATAAAACAGCTGCAGTTCTCAACTTCTACTTACCTCAACATGTTTATGCAGGAAATTTGATAGAACAAGATGCCTATCAGTTTGCGTTAAACGACACAGCATTGCACTCATTATCCAACCGTGACGGATTATATGTTACTTCAGCACTCAATAAGCACAATCAATCACTTAAAGGAGCTGAAACAGCTATGTTATTGCATTATTTCAGGAGTGTTCAACCACTTGACTCTATATTATTGAAAGATCGTCAAGGAACCATACGTCGTCGTTTTGCGGTGTATGCTTGTCAAGGTTATAAACCGCCTGTTCACGATATACAACAACCTGTTAAACATTAATTCAAGCTCAACCTCATTACAAAGGATAGAATTAAGCTTAACTCGTCAAAACATTAAGGGATTGATAACAAAAACTTTTCAATAGCTTTTTGCACGTTGGAGGCAGATCCCTTAAAGCAATTTGTCATGATGGAAAAAGCATATTCTTTGTTATTGTGTTCCAAGTAACCAGAATAACAAAGTACCCGCTTGATAGAGCCGCTTTTGGCATGTACTTTCCCTTCGAGTGGTGTGTTTGCTAAAAAATTACGAAGAGTTCCACTTTGACCTGCAATGGGTAAAGAATTGAAGAGTTGATTTCCATAAGCATTCTCCTTACGCATATAAATCAACAAATGAACAAAGAATCTGGGGGTAACTCCATCAAAAGGTGATAACCCGCTACCGTCCTCAATAAACAAAGATGTAGTGTCAGCTTGATGTGTTGCCCAAAACTGTTTAACTACTTCTGTAGCTTCTTCACGTGTAGCTACAGGATGGGCGATTAGTGCTAAACGCTTGAAAATATGTTCAGCAAAAAGGTTATTGCTTTCTGTATTGGTTTTGTCAATTATGGAGTTCAAATCCGGCGAATAGTGAGTGTAAAACTGAGTTCTTTTACGGTATAAAGAAGGAAGTGTGTCAGTAGGACTGCCACTGACATGTATTTCTTGCTGATTTAATTGATCGGTAAAAAAAGACGCTAGAGCAAGTGGTGGATTTGGCAAATCACCTTTGACAACAAAAGATGCTCTGTTAGCCGGTAGCGTGCCTGTTATAGTACGCTGATAGCTGAAAGGAGCACCATGTAAATAACTACGATCAGCGTTAATAGGAGAAGCCGTTAAATAATTATGGAATATGATGGGATGAAAATTGGGTGAAATGGCAATGATAGTTGGTGTTGAGCCAATACTATCCGTACGAAATGTCAAGCGATAGAGATTATCATCAAGCGAAAGTCCATAAACACCTGCAGCATAATAATTACCCATATCTTCCCAAACCCAATTTGGCGGGATCACTTCCTTATCGAATGCAGAAACATCAGCTACAATACGGCCATCAACAGCTTTAATCCCCATCTTTTTGACTGCCATAACCCATTTTTCAATAAAATCAACATTATTAAAATCCTCAGAACCGATGGTGGGATCACCACTGCCAACAATATAAATATTTCCGTGTAAAATCCCTTTTTGATCAATATGACCATCAAATTCCAACATTGTTGGGAAACGATAATCAGGACCTAGTAAGTTTAATGCAGTGGCCGTTGTGATTAATTTGAAATTGGAGCCTGGTATCAAAGTCTTATCTGATCGATATTCAACAATAGTTTTGTTCGTTTGCACCTCTTTCACAAGAATACCTATATTTGCACATGACAACTCCGGTGTATTAAGAAAAACACTCAATGCACGAGACTTCCCACCGGCTTGAATAGATGAAGATAGAAGAACAATGCAGATGATGTATGCCCATATTCTTTGTTGTCTATACATGAATTTTGTGAATATAATTTGCATCATGACAATTAATTAATATAAGTTTGTATTTATTTTTCATCAGTCGATTATGATTCAAGATTTGAAGAGTAGAGCAACAACAATCGGATTAAAAAATCGCTCTAAAGTTATTGCTTCTTTCTGAAATATTCAACTTCTGTAAAGCACAACAAATCAAAATTTCACAT
>JAJZHJ010000376.1 GCA_021804525.1 Bacteroidota bacterium
TATCGATTCAATGCACCTTCCATTCATCATCGTAGTCGCATAATCATGAGAGATGATGGTAGTAACTATTTATTCGTTATTTCGCCGATAACTGATATATGTCGGTTATTTTACCGATAATAAAAGGAGGAGAAATAGGAATGCCAATCAGAATCGTCATCCCAAAACTATCTCGTCCTGAAAATTGTTTACAGATTCATTGTCAACTATCAATTGTTTAAGTCCTTCAATCTCAACCGTCTCCCAACTTCCCACAACTCATTATCTTTCAGTAACTTTCTTAACTTCAGATTTTCATTGTCCATTATCACGCTCCTCCCAACATCTTCGCGCATCCGGCATATTTCACCGCTTCGCCTTGTCCATCGACACCCACATTACCAAACTCAACGCCGATGCTTAAAATCAACGTATCACCCTCTTTCAGGTACGGTGCCACTTTCGGCAAATCGACTATCAGGGTTTGTTCGGGCAACGAACGCTTCACATGACTCCACTCGCCGCGCTCTTCCCTCCGATAACCTACGAGAATGTCATTTGCATATTCATACCCGTTTTGATGTTGATTCATCACCATATCGGTAGCAACGCCCAACGCCACCATCCACCGCATCAACGGCAATTTGTTCGGCGCCACCAAATGAAGATCCGGCTCGA
Organism: Bacteroidota bacterium; assembly: GCA_021804525.1. Lineage (GTDB taxonomy): Bacteria > Bacteroidota > Bacteroidia > Bacteroidales > Paludibacteraceae > Microbacter. The sequence goes on from JAJZHJ010000376.1 coordinate 658, forward strand.
AAGCAGGAATGGTTACAGTGGCGGTCACCGTAGCACGGTCTATTTCCCAGTTTGGTACAAGCCGTATCACCCGATCAAACGGATTTGTTTTGTTGAAATCGAAATTGACGAACAATTCACGATGGCGGGTTAATAACACGCTGCGTTTCCCCTGTTCGTTTTCCACATCAAAGCATTGAATCTTTTTACACAGAGCATTGAGCGCACCCATCACGTTGTAGTCCGCTACCCGCAGTAACGGTTCAACGGCTCGCCGGATGACACTGGCTGTCTTTGTACACCCTTTCCACTCCATCCCGTTATTTCGCAACGCCTTGCAGCTTTCGCGCGTCTTGATTGTTCGTTTACTCGGGCCGCCTTTGGTGCGAATAATCACCTCTTCGCTGCCCCTCATGGTGTACATCGAGACACCTTTCATATTTCCTGTAATTTGCATCAGTCCTTTTACCCGTGCCATAATTGAATGATTAATTAAATAAATGAATAAATGACAGATTCCTTACACTTTACACTTTACACTCTACACTCTACACTCTACACTTTATCAAGATAGCTCAGAATCATATTACTGATCGCCAGTTCATCCGGATTTTTTTTCAGTCCAATCACCGTTTTGGGAATGTCGAGCAGGCAACTGCAACCCGCTTGTGTAAACAGGGTTTTCAACTGATTATTATGCGAAATGTCGCTGTTCATAAAGCTGCTAAGTTTATCAATAGTCAAGTATTTTTTATCTAATTTACTCAGTCCGGTAAGCTCATTAAGCCTCTTACCCTCGGGAGTACCGTTGTTGGTGATAAACAGAAACGTATGGATCAGCAGGACTCCTTCCATATATTCAGCAGCGAAATAACCCATTTTCACATCCGATATTCTACAGGCTATCAACACTTTGTTTTTATTCATCCTTACAATCAACGGGTTAACCATGGATTCGAAAATGGCATATTGCTGTTCGTATTTCTTTAAACAATCCAATCGCTCCTCTAAGCGACGTATAGCGTGCCGTTGAATATATACGGCTATCGGTTGATCTGCTTCCGTTTCCATACCAAGCAGCATAGGGTCAATTTCCGCATGTATTAATCCTGTTTGCACTTGTGCCCATGTAATTCGCAAAGCAGTTCTTATCCCCTCTGCTGTTCTGAAAGTCCGCACTTCAAACTTTTCGATATGTGCATACATTATATGTTGTACATGTTTCACCCCCTCATGTGGCTGAGTTATTTCAAACTGAAACCAGAACATGTCTTTGCTAAAATCATACAAATTCAGACTGATAGCCAACGCTATTGTTTTGCATTGCAGATACGCTTTATGATGAAGTTCATCTTCCATATCGGGGCTAAACTTTGAAGTAAATTCTGGCATCCAAGCCTCTTGCTTATTGGTTGTGCGACAAAATCCCACTAACAATATCATGCTAAATCCAACACTCATAAACATGTCGAGTGGAAACTGCACGCCATTAATATCCACGGCATAGTCTTTTCTGCGCAATAAATCGGATACTAAATGATGAAGGTTGTTTACAGATTTCACATCCAATTCGGGAACAAATTGCGTACTGACTTTGATGGGTAATACTCTCAGAGTATAAATACTCTCAATTAAAATAGGCGGTAATAGGGCAAATGTACCTTCACCCCCCAATGTATCCATTAAAAGATTCAATTGTGCGATAAATTCTCTTTTTTCCTTTTCACGTTGCAGTTTTCGCTTGTTTTGCTCCAACTGTTTGCGGTTCATCTTTTTCATTTAAGGCTATTTAATGTAATTGAACCACAAACGTACACATTAATTTCTATAATTCATGTATTTTGGTTAACTATTAGGGAAAACGCTTTTAGAAATTAAAGATTTTTTCTCTGTAAATATCATCAAAAGCAGCTCTTTTCATTTTTAGTTTTTTGGAACTCTTAAAGTCGGTTTGATTGCTTATTAATCCCAAAGCTATTTTGCGGATAATATGGAAGTTCTTGGTTTTTTATGATGTCGCTTCTAAGGAGCCTGTATTTGCATGTACAACCCGTTAATGCTCCGTATAAGCGATATTGCACACTAAATTACTTACACATTTCAACATACTATATGTAGCAAAAAAAATCAAGATAAATTCTTTATTTAAATAAGAGGATAACGTTTTTTGCATAGCGTGATTGCATTTCTACTAAGAGGCAACTATTTGAAAATAAGATTTATTAATCTTGAAACCTGATTTTTCGTTTTCCAACC
>JAJZHJ010000377.1 GCA_021804525.1 Bacteroidota bacterium
TTTGTTCTTTTCATTCTCCGTTCAGCAAAATTGATCCTCCGACCATCCTCCGACCATCCTCCGAGGATCCTCCGACTATCGTCCGACTTTCCTCCCACTTTCAGGCGTGGCACCTTCGATGATCCTCCGTGATACCTTCAGTGTTCCTTCGGTGATCCTTCGATGCAACCTTAGTGTATCCTTAGTACACCTATAGAATATCCATTATACAATTTTACCAAACAAAGAACTATTTTTGCAACGTTCAGTACTCAATCCAACGAGTTTAACGAATATCATCCGCATAGCTCGGAAAACACAATGAACCCAATGGTTCACATCAAAAGAAATGTTCTGACAAAGGACTATTTCGACAAAAATGAAGTATCTTTGATGCAGGAAAAATAGGAATTTGCTGTCAAATCGTAGATTATCTTAGTTATATTTTCATTCTACAACTCACATAATCGATGGAAACAAAGACAGACAGATAGAGCCAATAACATTAAAATCGAACAAACATGTCAAAAGAAAAATCAGTACAAAAAGCAGAAAAAAAGACTGCGGAAAAGAGCCTCAAAGAGAAACGGGCGGAAAAGAAGGCTAAGAAGGAAAGTAAAAGTCATCAAGCTTGATAAACCGCAAGCAATGATTTGTTCACAACAACAAATACAAAGCCCTCCAGCATAGATTTCTGAAGGGCTTTGTTATTTAATCGCCTAAAAATCGCTTTTGGTTTTATTCTTTATCTGTCAGAAACAGAGTTACCATCCACCACCTAAAGCTCTGTAGAGCGTTATTTTCTGTTGAATGATGTTGTTGTAAGTATTGTAAAGCGAAAGCTCTGTAGAAAGTTCGTTGTTTTGTGCATTCAACACATCCAGATAGGTGGCATACCCATTCATTAACAACTCTTGCGAGTATTTGTATGCTGTTTTCAACGCATCCACCTGTTGTTTCTGATACTTGGCTTGTTGTTGTAAATAGTCCATCGAAGCCAACGCATTTGACACCTCTGAACCAGCATTAAGCAACGTCTGTTTGAACGTCAGTAGAGCCGCCGTTTCTTGCAGTTTAGCCACTTCGCGTTGGGTACGTAATGCTCTGCCATTAAAGATAGGCTGAGTTAAACCTGCCACAGCACTCCAAAAGATTGAACCCGGGAGATTAAACCAGTTTGCAATGCCAGTCGATTCAGTTCCGAACATTCCTGTCAACGAAAGTTGAGGATACATAGCTGCCGTTGCCACATTGAATTGTTCATGCGAAGCACGCAAAGCATACTCAGCCGCTAACACATCGGGACGGCGACGCAACATTTGCACAGGAATGCCAATATGTAAAGGCTCCGTATGAAACAATGTCAAATCGAGACTATCTGAACGAATGATAGATGACGGTGCTTTACCCAATAATTGAGATAGATAATTCTCTGTAGTGATAATGGATAAATTAATTTGTGGAAGATAAGCTGATGCCGAAGCCAATTGGGCTTTGGCCTGCAAAACCGCCACTTCATTTACTTGAGCCGATTTTTTCATGCTTTGCACCATCGATAAATACTTCGTATAATTTTCAATGCTTTGCATCGTAACCTGCTTTTGTTTATCGAGCAGAACCAATTGATAATACGCAGAAGCCACGTTCGAAATCAACTGTGTTCGCGTAGCCTCAACCGTTGCTTTTTGCTGAAGCATTGTTGCCATCTGTGCCTTTTTCGCGCTATTGAGTCTCCCCCACACATCCAACTCCCAACCGGCTGTCAAACTCCACTTCAAATCGGTAATGGGCACTACTTTCGGTGCCAGTGAATTACCATATTTTGAAATATTCGACAAAGAGCCATCTGCGCCAAAATTCAATGTAGGAAGAAGAGATGCCTCACTTTGCTTATAATATTGAGCTGCCTGTTGTAACCGATTAATGGCCAAACGTACTGAAATATTGCTGTCTAACGCTTGTGTGATCAATTTCCGCAAGTCAGAATCGGCATAAAAGTCGCGCCAATTTATACTGGCAATGGTTGTCGTATCCACCGACACACTATCGCGATACAATCCTTTCGTCATTACTCCGAGATCCGTCTTGAACGGTTTCACGGCACAACCTGCTACCAAAACCACTAGCACAATGGGCAGTATTATTTTTTTTATCTTTAATGTCTCCATTTTCTTTTTCTGAGTTTTTCGTCTATCGTTTGGAAAATAACAAACATTGTCGGTATAACAAAGATACCAAAGGTCGTCCCGATCAACATACCGCCAGCGGCGGCTACCCCAATCGAATTATTACCGGCTTTACCCGCACCACCTTCTAAAATCAATGGCAACATGGCGAATATAAAGGCAAACGAAGTCATCAGGATGGGTCGCAATCGCGCTCCCGCTCCATCGATTGCCGCTTGCACAATCGTCATGCCATGCTCTCGTCGCTGTCGGGCAAACTCCACAATCAGAATTCCGTTTTTTGCCAACAGCCCGATGAGCATAATCAGCGCCACTTGCACATAAATATTGTTGGTGATACCAAAGAGATGCACAAAGAAATAGACGCCAAACAAACCGATGCTTAATGAAAGCATTACCGACCAAGGTAAAATATAACTCTCGTATTGAGCACTCAAAATGAAATAAACGAACAGGAATGAAAGGAAGAATATAAAAATAGCCTGACTACCCGACTTAATCTCTTCGCGCGACATGCCCGAAAATTCTACCGAATAACCCGGAGGCAATGTAGCTGCCACTTGATTAATAGCACTGATAGCATCCCCCGAACTATATCCGGCTTTTTGTTTTCCCGTGATGGTTGCAGCCGTAAACATGTTATAACGAGTCAACGATTCAGGACCATAAATTCGTTTGAAAGTTAACAAAGTGGTGATTGGCACCATGCCTCCTTGACTATT
>JAJZHJ010000378.1 GCA_021804525.1 Bacteroidota bacterium
TTGGGCGTTGGAAGTCGATTGTGATATGTAAAGGCCTTGATGTTGTTGATTGGGTTGCAATTCATCAGCGGTTAAATGACCTGAAGAAAGAGGAATACGAATATAAAATGTGCAACCAATTTCATTGTTTATGGCAAAAATTGTACCGTGATGCAATTCCACCAATTGTTTGGTTAAATGAAGTCCAATGCCCGAACCCAATTGTTCTTGTTTGCTGGAACCTTGCACAAAGCGATCGTAAATTTTATCAATAGCGGCCGCGTCAATACCAGGGCCTGAGTCTGAGATGCCAATTTCGACGTAATTTGATAGAGGCGTTGCATTTTTCTCATCCTGACCAACAGAAAGAGTTACCGCGATATGCCCATTTTCGGGTGTAAACTTGAATGCATTCGACAACACATTGAACAAAATTTTGTCGAAGTTGCTTGGATCAATCCACACGTTTAAGGATTGCATCCGACTGTCAAATTGAAAATCAATCTTTTTATGATTTGCCATATAATCAAATGACATCATAACGTCTTTGATTAAAAAAACAAGATCCGTCTCTTGAAAATGGAGCTTCATTTGCTTATTGTCAATCTTGCGCATATCCATGAGCTGATTGATTAAGCGTAAAATGCGTAAAGCGTTCCGATACATCAAATGATATAATGCTTTCCGTTGGAGATCCTTTTCGTCCGATTGCAATTGCTCTAATGGACTAATGATTAAAGTTATGGGGGTTCTTATTTCATGCGAAATATTGGTAAAGAAACGCAACTTCGATTCTTTAATTTCTTCCTCGTGATCTTTTTGCAGCTGTAATCGTTTATTTATCAATTTCTTTTCCATTTCTCGATAAACAGCAAATCCAATAGCGATCGCGATCAGCAAATAGAACAATTTTGCCCACCAGGTTAACCACCAAGGAGGTAATATAATTATTTCCAACTCTTTCATGCTTTCAGATCCGTTCATGTCCGAGTTGGTTGCTTTTACTTTGAAAAAGTATTTCCCTGGTGACAAATTGGTATAAGTCACGATTCGATTATCGGCATTTGCAGATTTCCATCCTTGATCAAATCCTTCCATTTTATACTTATATGTAATGCTCTGAGGATTCGTAAATTCCAACGCATCGAATTGAATAGAAAAAACATTATCGTTATGGGTTAGCGTAATCTTGTCAGCAAATGGAATGGCACAAGACAATTTCACACCAAAACGGTTGGGCTGTCCCACATTCACTGATTCATTAAACACCATAAAATCTGTTATATATACATTTGGCACCTTTCGTGAATGGCTAATCTCATTGGGATAAAATGAATTAATCCCATTGATACCTCCAAAATAAAGTTTCCCCTCAGGCGATTTCCATGCGGCACCACGTCTAAATTCATCACTTTGCAATCCATCATAAGCATGGAAAGATACCATAGTGCCAGTGACAAGAGAAAACTTTACTAGCCCATGATTGGTACTGATCCACAAATTATGCTGGCTATCTTCCTCAATAGCATTAATCACATTGTTAGGCAATCCATCATGTGTAGTATAAAGTTGGGCTTTCTGGGTTTTCCGGTCGAAGGCAATCAATCCACTATTGGTACCTACCCACAGGATACCTCTGTAATCTTCACAAAGCGAATAAATCTTAGTATTGTATGGCAATCCGGGGATATGATTGTAATAAGTTGCCTTTCTTGTTTTTATGTCAATAGCATTCAATCCTTGAAATGTTCCTATTATCATATTTCCCTCTTTATCAAGCAATAAAGTGTTTATCCAATTATTGCTAATAAGCTTTGTAGTCCCTTGTTGATTCTGGTAAATATCAATTTTGCCAGTCTGAGCATTAACACAATCAACTCCTTCACCATACGTACCAATCCAAATATTCCCCAATTGATCACCTTTGATCGCCGTGATTTTGCGACCTGAAAGTTCATTTTGCTTTGAGAATGGCACCAATTGATGAGATTCATTCACAGTGAACAACCCATCAAGTGCTGTTCCTACCCATATAATGCCTTTTTTATCCTGCCATAGCGCGCTAATGGAATTAGAAAGCAGTCTGGAGTTTTCTTTTGTAAAATTTACAATATTAGAGGATCCCGCCGCCTTGTAAAACAACCCACTACCATCGGTGCCTACCCACAAACCATTATTCCGGTCTATCAAAATAGCCATTACACAACTAACATTCTGTCCCAGATTTATTGAACTAAAAGCCTCATAATGAAATCTATTTATGAAATTTGGAATTACATAAATACCTTTTTCGTACAAAGCTGTCCAAATGTTGCCCTGAGAATCTTCCATGATAGAACTCACATGCCAATATCCACTGGTTGGGTTTTGACTTATCGTATCAGGAACCATTAATTGCTCATTATCAGGATTAAGCAACATTAACCCTTTATCATTCGTGCCAATCCAAACACGCCCCTGTGTATCTCGAAACATAGATCTCACAGAGCAAAGACGTGCATCTACTGATGATGCGGCACGTAACGTTCCATGAATCTTGTCATACACAAAAATTCCTTCATTTAAACTCCCAATAAACACCTTATTATGAGAGACATCATCAACAAATGAATTAATCTGCTGACCTTGACAATAGTGGCCTAATAAAGAAAATGCATTTATATTTTCGATGGGAACATTAAGATTCCTATGAAATAAAAAAGCACCATCATTCTCTGTACCCACCCAAACATCTCCATTTGATTCCCGCAATAAAGAATGAATAAAAGTACTGGTTGGAAAAAGGCGATTCGTATTACTAATTGTATAATGAAACGTTTTTAAATTGATGATATAAAACCCATGACCAGATGTACCAACTAAAACATGGTTCGAATCATAAGGAATAATGGTACTGATGTAT
>JAJZHJ010000379.1 GCA_021804525.1 Bacteroidota bacterium
ATACATTACGTATGCGGTTGAATTTATTATGAGCGACCTGAGTCATTCATGGAAGCATAGCGAACTGGCTATTATAGCAATGCTTTCCACATCATGCTTTTCTCGTCGATTTAAGTCCATAGTAGGAGAATCATTCAAAAGTTTTTATTTACGAAAAAAAATGGAAAAGGCCTATCGTCTTCTTTATTATAACCCGGATATGTCGGTTGAAGAGGTTGCTTATAAGGTAGGATACAAATATCACGAAAATTTTACGCTTGCTTTTAAAGCCTGTTTTGGATTTTCTCCCTATGACGTTAAATCAGGAAAGGTAAAACCACAGTATCGAATCATGTATAAAGAGATGAAACATAATATTCATTTCGAGGAAATCAATCTGTTGCCCGATCAGGTGGTACTTTATCATAAACATTATAAAGGTTATCAAGTGGATACACTCCTTTCTGAATTTAAAGATTTATATGATTTTGCCCGAAAAAAAGATTACCCCGTAAATCGATTCGTTGGGATACGGCATGATGATCCATTAATAACAACGGACGAACGATGTATATACGATGCATGTGTCACCGTTGATATACCTGAAAAGCACTATCCTAATTATCCTTATAATGTAAAAACGGTGAAAAAATGCCATTATGCCATCTTCCAGTATGAAGGCTTAATAGAAGATTTGTCACCTACATGGGACTATATTGTCGATGTCTGGCTTAGAAAATCCGATTATACCCTTAAAATATCTCCGTGGATAGAAATATTTCCTCTTAAGGATCAGGATAATCAAGGAATAGTAAAAGGAAAACTCTTACTACCGGTGGAGTGAATGGTTAATAAACAGTAGACAATGAAATATGTAGCTATTCAATTATTCAGTTATTCAATTATTTATCATCAATTTAAAATTAAAAATTATGGCAGACGGATCACGAATTCCAGGAAATTTTGAATTATTCAACGGGTACATCACCACAACAGGAGCCTATTTGGAGGCAGGGTCACCAATCACGAATGCAAGCAGGTTGGGAATAGAAGAAACAGAAGTCATTAAATGGAAATATTTTAGCACAACATGGACACAAAAATACACCATGTATGTGGACAAAAAAAGTAGCCGCACCACATCCATTACGGATCAGCTAAGAGAGATCATCAAGCAAACAGTGGCTTTTAATAAAGCAAATCACATTCTCGATCGTATTTCGGTATCGCTCAATGTTACGATTGTCGATATGGAAACGTTTAATATAAAAAAAGGAGTATTGAGTAAAAGCACACGCACCATTCCGCAAACTCCTATCAGCGAACCGATAACAGTAATCATTCAACCAATCGGAGGCGGTTCCATTTCCATAAAATGTTATAGCTCCACAGGACAACGGGCATCTATCTATAAAAACGCAGATAGTGTGCAATACCTCTATCAGGTGGGAACCACCCCACCCGCTTCGGCAGAAGACGACGGACTTTCCAAAGGTATCTCCTCTAAAGCCATCTTCCTGTTAAACTTAGGGGCTGCAAGTTCCACCAAGTTCCTTTATATCTATTTCCGTTGGTACAATGTGAAACATCCCGAGTTGTCAAGCCCGTGGAATTCACTGCAAACAACGTTAATTCTCTAAGAAACAAAAACCGCAAGGCTAAGGATAAAGGATTTGAGACTAAAGAAGTCTGTAAATTTGACATAACGACACAAAGAAAGAGGCTGCATCGCTTTTGATACAGCCTCTTTACATATACATTTCACGATCTTGAGGTTAAAAAGTCTCCTTCAGCGGATTTAAGGGGAGTCTTCATTCAGGTTGCATTTTGTTTGGGGAACAAGTCAGATTGTTATACCTTTGCAAATGGAATTATTTATGGTCATAAACTGTTTTTTTTATGTCAGAACATACTGAAATAGGGAGTTTGGGAGAATTTGGATTTATCCGTCGCCTCACTCAACCTTTCATATTAAAGAATTCTTCGACCATAAAAGGAGTTGGCGATGATGCGGCTGTGATTGATAACGGGAATAAACAAACACTTGTCACCACCGATCTCTTGCTTGAAGGCATTCATTTTGACTTGATTTATACCCCGCTGAAACATTTAGGATACAAAGCGGCTGTAGTCAATTTCTCCGATATTTATGCCATGAATGGCTACCCCAAACAACTCACGATATCGCTTGGTATATCAAAACGTTTCTCGGTGGAAGACATGGAAGCTTTGTACGAAGGCATTCAATTGGCCTGCGATAAATATGGCGTTGATTTAGCAGGAGGCGACACTTCCGCTTCGGTTACAGGCCTAATGCTTTCGCTCACTTGCATTGGCGAAGCTGACAAAGACACCATTGTGTATCGCAACACCGCTAAGGAAAACGACCTGATATGCGTCACCGGCGATCTTGGAGCTGCCTACATGGGCTTGCAACTGCTTGAACGCGAAAAAGCCGTCTTTGCCGGCAATTCCGATGTGCAACCCGACTTTAGCGGGAAAGATTATCTACTCGAACGTCAACTAAAGCCTGAAGCACGAAAAGATATTATTGAACTATTGCGCGATAAACACATTGTGCCCACATCAATGATTGATATTTCGGATGGGTTGTCTTCCGAGTTATTGCATCTCTGCACACAAAGCCATACAGGATGCCGCGTTTACGAAGATCGTATTCCCATTGATTATCAGACTGCCGTGATGGCCGAAGAGTTCAGCATGAATCTCGTGACAGCAGCAATGAACGGTGGTGAAGATTATGAGCTTCTGTTTACCGTCCCTACTTCGCTACACGATGAAATTACCAATATAGAAGGAATCACCCTGATTGGTTATATGACAAGTGATAATTTAGGATGCCGCCTCGTTACACGTGACGAACAGGAATTTGACATC
>JAJZHJ010000380.1 GCA_021804525.1 Bacteroidota bacterium
ATGATGTTCCATCTCAATGTTTTTTTTGAAAGGGTCTGATTAAAAAATCCAGTTAAACAAGTATCCCACGATCATAATGCCTATGCCAACCACTCCGACGAACGTCATGATAAGCGGCAACTTCAGCACTTTACGCAGGATAATCATCTCCGGCAAAGATAGTGCGATTACCGACATCATAAAAGCCAATGAAGTACCGAGCGATGCTCCTTTTTCAATTAGCACCGAAACAATGGGAACAATGCCTGCCGCGTTGGAATACAAAGGAATGCCAATCAATACTGACAAGGGGACCGAATACCAGGTGTTTTTGCCCATCAGCGACACCATGAATCCCTGAGGAACGTAACCATGTGCTCCCGCGCCTATTGCAATACCCAATGCCACATAAATCCATACTTTACAAATGATTTCTTTCACGGCATTCCATCCCATTTGTGCCCGTACAGAAAAACGTATCCGCTCTTCGGCTTCATCTTGTGGTTCCGAATGGACTTCAAACACCCATGGTTCTACCCATTTCTCCAACTTTAGCACACCTATAATGGCGCCGGCAGTCATGGCTATAACCAACCCTGTGCTTACATAAATAAGCGCTGTTTTCCACCCGAACAACCCATATAACAGAATTATCGCCACCTCGTTGATCATTGGGGAAGCAATTAAGAAAGAGAAGGTAACTCCTAATGGAACCCCTGACTCTACAAAACCTAGAAACAACGGTATGGCGGAACATGAACAAAAGGGAGTGACAATGCCCAGCAACGACGCCATCACATTGCCGGTAAACGTTCTTCGTCCTTCCAATGCTTTACGGGTTCGTTCGGGAGTGAAGAAGGTGCGGATAATACCGACAAAGAAAATGATGAGCAACAGCAGCAACATGACTTTGGGATATTCAAACACAAAGAAACGCACTGCATCAGTCAGCTTGGCCCCTTGTGTCATGCCCAATAGTGAATCCACAAGCCAATCGGTCAATGGTTGCAGAAAATGATAGATCACCAACCAAACGATAACGCCTCCTGAGACCAACGCAATGAGTAAGTTATTTTTTTTATGCACGTAATGAGTTTTTTTTGAATCGGAGCATCAGTTCTTTTGTCGTAAAAAATTCATGTAATCCCTTATTTCATGTCATGATCAGCAATTGCTGCAATTCAACCATAGTTGGAATTCTTCCTTTGATCATTACTTTTCCATTAATCACTAATGCCGGAGTCACCATAACGTTATAGCGCATGATATCAGCAATGTTTTCTACTTTCGTAATATTGGCCTCAATAGCGGCCTTCTCCACAACGGCACGTGTCAGTTTCTCCAACGCTTTGCATTTGGGACATCCGGTTCCTAGAATTTTAATGTCAATCATTAATGTCAATTAATTACCTATATTGATTCAATTCTCATGGTTTGCCGAAAACAAATAAGACCATACAAAATAATTATGCAAAAAGTTCGGCAAAGAGCTGCTTAGCTTCTTCCCAATGCTCCTGATGGATGCAATAGCGAATATAAGGTGCGCTAATTTCTCCTTTAATTAAGCCTGCGTCTTTCAATTCGCTCAAATGTTGCGAGAGGGTGGAACGGGCAATAGGTAACTCATCGGAAATAGTGCCGCTATAAAAACAGCGACTGGCATTTTTTACCAAATATTCCATGATATAAACCCGAACCGGATGACTCAACGCTTTAGCATAGCGGGCTAACCGGATCTGTTGCTCAGTATAGAGTGTTGTTGTTTCTGCCATGGCAAATTATATTTCGTATTTCGTAAAATGACGAAACAAAGATAATGCCTTTTGATAGAAAACTTATCCGTAGGAATTATAAAAGAAATGAAATTGTAGGTGCTGTCCGTTCGCACCCGATGAAATGAATGTGTCTGATGATCGATTGTAACGATTGAAAATGTTTAAGTGAGTTATTCGTACACTTCCTGAAAGGTTGCCTCATTTGAATTCAAGTATTTTTGAATCAGTGTAATGTTAGCGTTGCCAGCATGTTTGGTGTCTATCGCTTGTGCCGTTTCTTCTATCTCCAGCAAGCAACCACATCCGGCGTTTACAAAAAGGAATCTCAGCTTTTCGTTATTACCAATATCGCTACGAATAAAACTGCTTAATTTATCCAATGCCAGGTATTTCTTATCCAATTTCCCCAATCCTGTGAGTTCATTCAGCTTTTTCTCTTCCGGGGTTCCGTTGTTGGTAATAAACAGAAAGGTATGGATAAGGATTGTTCCATCTATATATTCTGATACAAGGTATCCCACCTTTGAATTTATAATACGATACGCAATCAAAGCCTGATTTTTACCCATTGGAATCACTTCCGGTTCATAAAACGAAGTATACAGCGTTGAATGCAAATCATTTTTTGACAAACAATCCACTCTTTCTTCTGATCGACGTAACGCGTGTCTTTGAATATAAACTTTCACAGGGATTTCGGCAAACATATTGTTAATGTCTAACAAAGTGGGAGAGATTGTTAATTCAATGAATCCTATTTGAGACACATACCAGCTTAAGCATATAGCAGGACGCCGCCCATCAGCAATTTCAAAATGTTTTATTTCAGATTTTTCCCTATTAAAGTCCATGACATAAATAGTTTGTTTTATTTCAGGTCTTTCCTCAAGTTTAAAAATAAACCAGACAATCTCATCTTCTAAATCTGATATAAAAGAACACATAAAGGATTCTAGATTATAACTAAGATCAAAGGCTTTTTTAATAAATTTTTTCCTCTATAAATTTCGTCATTCGGTTAGCAAACTCACTTTTCTATTCAAGGTTATCATTGTTGTTTTGGCACCATAATGTAAGCGTATTGACACTAAATCCTGCAGTAGTAATATCT
>JAJZHJ010000381.1 GCA_021804525.1 Bacteroidota bacterium
GGCACCTCACACAAGTAATTGGGATTTTCTTTGGGGAATGTTATTTAGTTATGCCTTGGAATTACATGCGCATTTTCTGATGAAACGAGAATGGTTTTATTTTCCAATGGGATTGTTAATGAAACGATTAGGGGGAATTCCTGTTGACAGGAAACGAAGGACATCATTAACAGATAATGTAATCGTATGGTTTCAAAAAAGTTCTATGTTTCGTTTAGCTATTGCGCCAGAAGGTACCCGTCAATTTACTAAGGAATGGAAAAAAGGATTCTATTTTATTGCAACAAAAGCAGAAGTTCCAATTGTTTTAACTTATATTGATTATAAAACAAAAAATTTAGGAATTACAGGATTGATTTATCCCACGGGCGATTTTGCAAAAGATTTGCCTCAAATTCAGGCTTTTTATAAAGGAATAGAAGGAAAATTTCCAGACCAATTTTTCTCCTCTTCAGTTTAATTTCTTATTAAGCATAAATTATTTTTTTATGATCATCACTTCCGCTGATTTTGTAATTAGCAATACGGATGTGCAACTTTGTCCGGAAACAACGTTGCCTGAATATGCTTTTATTGGCCGTTCAAATGTTGGTAAATCGTCTTTAATCAATATGTTGACTCAAAAAAATAAATTAGCATTGATCTCCAGTAAACCTGGGAAGACGATGTTGATTAATCATTTTCTGATCAATCATGAGTGGTTTTTGGTCGATCTTCCTGGATACGGGTTTGCTAAAACGGGTAGAGTGTCTCGCGAACGGTTGCAGAAAATGATTAATTCGTATATCCTTCTTCGTAAACCTTTGATCAATCTCTTTGTTCTGATCGATTCTCGTCTTGAGCCTCAATTAATTGATCTTCAATTTATGGAATGGTTAGGAATTCAGGGTGTTCCTTTTTCTATCGTATTTACCAAAATGGACAAACTATCAATAACACGATTTTTGGAAAATAGAAAAAAATATGAAGCAACCTTACTCCAAACTTGGGAAACACTTCCTGTAATTTTTCAAACCTCTTCGAAAGAGGGAAAAGGTAGAGATGAGATTTTAAATTATATTGAAAGTCTCAATCAAGAAATTAGCTATGCTTAATACGTGAAGACAGTTCTATTCACAATTGAGCGGCCCAAGGTAATCTCATCTGCGTATTCCAACTCATTTCCAATAGCAATTCCTCGTGCAATGGTGGTGATGGCGACTGGATAAGGAGCTAGCTTCCTATAGATGTAATAAGCTGTTGTATCTCCTTCCATAGTAGGGCTTAAAGCTAAAAAAATCTCTTGAATTCCTTCTTTTTGAAAAACTCTTTCAATCAAGCTTTCAATTTCAAGATCAGCGGGTCCTATTCCCTCCATAGGTGAAATAATACCTCCTAGAACATGATATAACCCTTTATATTGCTGCGTATTTTCAATGGACATAACATCTTTAATATTTTCTACAACACAAATAATTGCTCTGTCTCGACCTCGATCGGCACAAATAGAACATACATCAGTATCCGAAATATTATGGCACTCTTTGCAATAATGTATTTCGTGCTTAAGTCTTAAAAGGGCGTTGCCAAATTTTTCCACATCGGAGGTCGGCTGCCGCAAGAGATAAAGGACTAACCGTAAAGCCGTTTTTCTTCCAATACCCGGCAATTTTGCAAATTCATTTACAGTCGCTTCAAGCAAAGCAGAAGGATAGGTTTGGAAACTCATAATTTTTTAATGAGTGTATATTGGGTTATTGTTAAAAAATAGAGGATAAATTATCCAAGTTGCGTTTTATGTATGTGATAAAAGCTGCCTTAATGAAACAGGCAGCTTTTATCATTAGTCGTGTTCGCTGTGATAAGTGCTTACACTCGACTTAAGAAGAAATAACATTAAATTATTACTCAAAAGCCCCCATTTTCAACATATTAACTTCTTGTTGAGTAAGATAGCGCCATGTACCACGTGGCAATCCTTTTTTTGTTAATCCTGCAAAGAAAACGCGATCCAAGCGTTTGACACGATAGCCAAGATGATCAAATATACGTCTTACAATGCGATTTCGTCCAGAATGAATTTGAATTCCTACCTGCTTACGATCTTCTTCATCAACAAAATGAACTTCGTCAGCATGGATTTCGCCATCTTCTAATTCAATCCCATTGACAATTTGTTCCATATCTGCTTTGGTAAGCGCTTTGTCAAGATAGGCATGATAAATTTTCTTTTTGTTGTACTTTGGATGTGTCAATTTGGAAGCAAGGTCTCCATCATTTGTCAATAGTAAAACTCCGGTGGTGCTTCTATCTAATCTGCCTACTGGATAAATTCGTTCATTACAAGCGTTGCGGACAAGATCTAACACTGTTTTGCGCTCTTTTGGATCATCTACTGTGGTGACAAAATCTTTTGGCTTATTAAGTAAGATGTAAACTTTTTTTTCTGATTGTACAGTTTGATCGTGAAAAATAACTTTGTCAGTAGGTAAAATTTTAGTCCCTAATTCACTGACAATTTGACCATTGACTGTAACTACTCCCGCCTTAATATATTCGTCAGCTTCGCGTCTTGAACAAATGCCTGCATTGGCTAAATATTTATTGAGCCTGACAGGTTCGTTGGCATTGGAAAGTGGAGCATAATTGCGTGGTATGGGTGCTGGTCTGTACTCTTGCTGTTGCCGTGGAGAATATGGCCGATTATGAGCATCACTTCGTTGATTCCTGTTATTTTGTGAATATGGTCGTGGTGATGATTCACGTCTATCTCTGGAATCTCCGCTTCTGTTGTATGAAGGATTATCCCGACGTTGATTTGAGTCTTGAGATGAATAATTGCGATTTGGACTTGATGAGGAGGTGTCATTTGTTCCTCTGT
>JAJZHJ010000013.1 GCA_021804525.1 Bacteroidota bacterium
AACCATTTTTCCTGTTGCTAAATTGCGTCCATAACATTTAGCACAAACGCCTTTTTTCGATTCACATGTTAACACCGAGCGGATTTCAACTCGTTCAATAGGAGATTCCTGTATAATCTTAGCACTATCCTCAGTAATTTCCTCGCCCGAACGGACGATAATCTCACCTGTAAGCGGATGCTGGATATCATGGAGTGAAACACGTCCTAAAATTCTTTCATAAAGAGAAGCAATCACCTCTTCATTGTTTTTCAACTCGACAGCAGTAAGTCCCCGTAAAGTGCCACAATCTTCTTCGTTAATAATCACATCTTGCGATACATCAACCAAACGACGAGTTAAATAACCGGCATCAGCCGTTTTTAATGCTGTATCTGCCAATCCTTTACGGGCACCGTGCGTTGAAATAAAATATTCCAATACAGATAACCCTTCTTTAAAGTTGGCTAAAATTGGATTCTCAATAATCTGACCGCCTTCAGCCCCTGATTTTTGTGGTTTAGCCATCAACCCCCGCATACCGGAAAGCTGACGTATTTGTTCCTTCGAACCCCGTGCTCCTGAATCCAACATCATGTAAACTGAGTTAAATCCTTGGTTGTCACTCGAGAGTTGCTTCATCAAAATGTTAGACAATTTAGAATTGACGTGTGTCCACGTGTCAATAATTTGATTGTAGCGCTCATTGTAAGTAATGAAGCCCATATTGTAATTGTTCAATATCTCTTCTACCTCATCATATCCTTCTTGTACCAAAGCATCTTTTTCAGCTGGAATGATCACATCGCCCAAATTAAATGATAATCCACCTTTGAACGCCATTTGATAACCCAAATCTTTTATGTCATCCAAAAATTTAGCTGTAACAGCTACACCACATGTTTTGATGATGTTTCCAATAATATCTCGAAGTGATTTCTTTGAAAGTACTTCATTAATAAATCCAACTTGCTTCGGCACGCTTTTGTTAAAGATTACGCGACCGACAGTTGTCTGGATTAATTGTTCTGTCAACTCACCATTAATATCCAAATCTTTTTCACGAACTTTAATTTGGGCATGAAGTGCTACACGGCCTTCATTGTAAGCAATCTCTACTTCTTCTGTGCCATAAAAAATCATGCCCTCACCTTTTGCCCCTGGACGTAATTTTGTAATATAATACAAACCCAATACCATGTCTTGAGACGGAACAGTGATAGGAGCACCATTGGCGGGATTCAAAATATTATGTGATGCAAGCATCAACATTTGAGCTTCCGCAATCGCTTCATTGCCAAGAGGTAAGTGAACCGCCATTTGGTCACCATCAAAGTCGGCATTAAACGCAGTACACGCTAATGGGTGCAACTGAATAGCCTTCCCTTCAATCATTTTTGGTTGAAAAGCCTGAATACCTAAGCGGTGAAGTGTCGGAGCACGGTTTAGCAAAACTGGATGACCTTTCATAACATACTCCAGAATATCCCATACGACAGGCTCTTTGCGATCGATGATTTTCTTAGCTGATTTAACAGTCTTGACTATGCCACGCTCAATCAACTTACGAATAATAAACGGCTTATAAAGTTCAGCAGCCATATCCTTTGGCAACCCACACTCGTGCATCTTTAATTCTGGTCCAACAACAATAACCGAACGTGCCGAGTAATCAACCCGTTTCCCCAGTAAATTTTGACGAAAACGCCCTTGTTTCCCTTTCAAGCTATCAGAAAGAGATTTAAGTGGACGATTAGAATCTGTTTTAACAGCACTGGCTTTACGTGAATTATCGAACAGCGAATCGACCGATTCTTGTAACATTCGTTTTTCATTTCTAAGAATCACCTCAGGAGCCTTAATTTCAATCAAGCGCTTTAAGCGGTTGTTGCGAATAATAACACGGCGATACAAATCATTTAAATCAGAAGTTGCAAATCGACCTCCATCTAATGGAACCAAGGGGCGAAGCTCCGGCGGAATAACCGGCAGAACTTTCAAAATCATCCACTCTGGTTTATTACGTTGGCGAGAAGCTCTAAAGGACTCAATTACCTGCAATCGCTTCAACGCTTCGGTTTTCTTTTGTTGTGAGTTGGTTGTGCTGCCAATATGCCTTAGATCATACGATAAGGTGTCTAAATCTAAGTTTTTAAGCAAATCATAAATTGACTCAGCCCCCATCTTGGCAATAAATTTAGTGGGATCAGTATCTGGCAATTGTTGGTTTTCGCGAGGAAGTGTATCTAAAATATCGAGATATTCTTCTTCGGACAATAATTCACCTGACTCCATATTCTCCTTGCCTTCCAAAATACCGGGTTGAATAATCACATATTTCTCATAATAAATGATAGAGTCCAACTTTTTGGTTGACATTCCCAACAAATATCCAATTTTATTTGGCAATGAACGAAAATACCAAATGTGCGCAATTGGAACAACTAAAGCAATATGTCCCATCCGCTCACGACGAACTTTTTTCTCTGTCACTTCAACACCGCATCGATCACAGACAATGCCTTTATAGCGTATCCTCTTATATTTGCCACAATGGCATTCATAATCACGAACTGGGCCAAAAATTCGTTCACAAAAAAGTCCATCACGTTCGGGTTTATACGTACGATAATTTATAGTTTCAGGTTTCAAAACTTCTCCGTGTGACATCTCTAAAATTTCTTCCGGTGATGCTAACCCGATGGATATTTTACTGAAATTGCTCTTTATCTTATTTTCTCTGATAAAAGCCATATTGAATGTATTTTAATTGCTTGTTCAATTCTCAACAGAACGTTGCAAGCGCTCGTTGTTTGAAGATTTATTTCGGATCACGTTTCTTCGAATGTTTCCAATTCATTCATGCAAACTATATACTTACTCTAATCGAACACTTAGTCCTAATCCTTGTAGTTCATGCAACAAGACGTTCAAAGATTCCGGAAGTGCCGGTGTTGGCATTGGTTCACCCTTGACTATCGCTTCGTATGAACGAGCACGCCCTACCACGTCATCGGATTTGACAGTCAATATTTCCTGCAAAATATGAGCAGCTCCAAATGCTTCAAGCGCCCAAACTTCCATTTCTCCAAAACGTTGGCCTCCAAATTGAGCCTTTCCACCTAGCGGTTGCTGCGTGATAAGCGAATATGGGCCAATAGACCGTGCATGCATCTTGTCTTCAACCATGTGACCAAGTTTTAGCATATAAATGATCCCAACTGTTGCAGGTTGGTCAAAACGATCGCCGGTTCCACCATCATAAAGATACGTTTTACCATAGTTTGGAACTCCTGCTTTTTCTGTCCATTGATTAAGATCCTCTAAAGTTGCTCCATCAAAAATCGGTGTGGCAAACTTGACACCAAGAGTTTGTCCTGCCCATCCTAACACAGTTTCAAAAATCTGTCCAAGGTTCATACGAGAAGGTACACCAAGAGGATTCAATACAATATCAACAGTAGTTCCATCTTCTAGGAAGGGCATATCTTCTTCTCTTACAATACGAGAAACAATACCTTTGTTTCCATGTCTTCCTGCCATCTTATCACCGACTCTGACTTTTCGTTTTTTAGCAATATATACTTTTGCTAATTGTACAATGCCTGCAGGAAGTTCATCTCCAATCGTAATATTAAATTTCTTCCTTTTTAATTGTGCATCAAGCTCTTTGTATTTCTTCAAATAGTTCACAATTACAGCTTGAATAAGCTCATTACGGTGAGTATCAGTAGTCCAACGGCTTACATGAACCGTAGTATAATCGATTTCATTCATCGCTTTTTGGGTAAACTTGCTTCCCTTGGGAATCAAATCATTACCTAAAAAGTCCTTTACTCCTTGTGATGTTTTCCCTTGTGTCAACGCCACCAATTTCTCAATTAAGCGATTCTTTAAAAGAAGAGCCTCTTTTTCAAATTCTTCTTCCAATTTTGGGAGTACAGCTTTATCGGCAAGGCTTGATTTTCTATTCTTCATAGCACGCGTGAATAAACTTTTCCCGATAACAACCCCTCGAAGTGAAGGAGAAGCTTTCAAAGATGCATCTTTCACATCACCTGCCTTATCTCCGAAAATAGCGCGCAATAATTTTTCTTCCGGAGAAGGATCAGACTCTCCTTTCGGAGTGATCTTTCCGATAAGAATATCTCCAGGCACCACTTGAGCACCAATTCGGATAATTCCATTTTGATCCAAATTACGGGTTGCCTCTTCGCTAACATTGGGAATATCAGCGGTTAGTTCTTCCATACCCCGCTTTGTTTCACGTACTTCCAACGAGTATTCCGAAACGTGCACTGACGTAAAATAATCTTCTCTTACGACACGTTCGTTAATCACAATTGCATCCTCAAAATTATACCCTTTCCAAGGCATGAACGCTACTTTTAAATTTCGCCCTAAAGCCAATTCTCCATTTTCAGTAGCATAACCTTCAGTCAGAATCTGACCTTTTGTCACACGAGCATCCTTTTCAATAATTGGTCGCAGGTCTATAGTCGTTTCTTGATTGGTACGCTGAAACTTCGGAATAAGATATTCTTTTACCGAATCTTCAAAATGAATGAAGTCTTCTTCTTCCGTACGGTCATAACGGATTACAATTTTTTGTGCATCTACGAATTCAACAACGCCTTCACCTTCAGCGGTTATTTGCGATCTGGAATCTTGAATAATTTGGCCTTCAATACCCGTCCCAACAATAGGAGCTTCGCAACGCAACAATGGGACTGCCTGACGCATCATGTTTGATCCCATTAACGCACGGTTGGCATCATCATGCTCCAAAAATGGAATCAAAGAAGCAGCAATAGAAGCTATCTGTGTAGGCGACACATCCATCAAATTCACCTCATCTGGCGGAACAACAGGATAATCAGCATCTTTACGTGCTTTGACTTTCGTCTTAATAAAAGAGCCATCCTCTTGTAATGGAGCATTCCCTTGAGCTATAATTTTCCCGTCTTCCTCCTCGGCAGTTAAATAAACAATATTTGTAGCATCTAAATCTACTTTCCCTTCTTCTACTTTGCGATACGGTGTAATAATAAACCCAAGGTTATTGATTTTGGCATACACACATAAAGAAGAAATTAGTCCAATATTTGGACCTTCAGGCGTTTCAATAGGGCACAGACGACCATAATGGGTATAATGCACGTCACGCACCTCAAATCCAGCCCTTTCCCTTGATAAACCTCCAGGCCCTAACGCTGAAAGTCGTCGCTTGTGTGTAATTTCGGCCAAAGGATTCGTTTGATCCATAAACTGCGACAACGCATTAGTTCCAAAGAAGGTGTTGATTACCGACGATATGGTTTTAGCATTGATCAAATCCGTAGGCGTAAACACTTCATTGTCACGGACATTCATTCGTTCACGAATAGTTCGTGCCATACGCGACAGAGCAACTCCAAATTGATTGTAAAGTTGTTCACCAACTGTCCGAACACGTCTATTGCTCAAGTGATCAATATCATCCACCTCAGCTTTTGAATTGATCAGCTCAATTAAATATTTTATAATCTCAATTATATCCTCTTTTGTCAAGACCCGCACATCCATGTCTGTGTTCAGGTTTAACTTACGATTAATGCGATAACGCCCTACTTCACCCAAGTCGTAACGTTTTTCTGAAAAGAATAGTCCATTAATTACCTCTCGTGCAGACGCATCATCTGCTGGTTCAGCACTACGTAGCTGTCGATAAATGTACAAAACCGCATCCCGTTCCGAATTACTTGGATCCTTTTGAAGTGTGTTATAAATGATTGAGAAGTCATTTTGATTTTGTTCTTCACGGTGCAAAAGAATAGTCTGAGCTCCCGAATCAACAATGGCATCAATATGCTTATTCTCTAAAATTGTTTCACGATCAATGACCACTTCATTACGTTCAATGGAAACTACTTCGCCGGTATCTTCATCTACAAAATCCTCATTCCACGATTTAAGAACTCGGGCAGCTAATTTTCTGCCTACAACCTTTTTAAGGCTGCTTTTATTCACTTTAATTTCTTCTGCAAGATCAAAAATCTCAAGTATGTCTTTATCGCTCTCGTATCCGATAGCACGTAACAATGTTGTAACAGGTAGCTTTTTCTTCCGGTCAATATACGCATACATCACGTTATTGATGTCAGTGGCAAATTCAATCCACGCACCTTTAAATGGAATAATACGAGCAGAATAAAGTTTTGTTCCATTCGTATGTACGCTTTGGCCAAAAAACACGCCTGGTGATCTATGCAACTGTGATACAACAACACGTTCTGCCCCATTAATGACAAAAGTACCCTTATCAGTCATATAAGGAATCGTTCCCAAATAAACATCTTGAATTACAGTATCAAAATCTTCATGTTCGGGATCAGTACAATACAACTTAAGTTTCGCTTTAAGCGGAACACTATGTGTGAGACCTCTATCAATGCACTCTTGAATAGTATAACGGGGTGGATCTATGAAATAGTCCAAAAATTCGAGCACAAAATTATTGCGAGTATCCGAGATGGGAAAGTTTTCTGCAAAAACGCTAAAAAGACCTTCATTCTTCCGCTTTTCAGGAGGAGCATCCAACTGGAAGAAATCCTGGAAAGATTTCAATTGCACTTCAAGAAAATCAGGATACTCTAAGGGACTCTTAAATGAAGCAAAGTTAATTCTTTGGTTTGGTTTATTGGAGATCATTGGGAAGGAAAGTTTGGTTGAACTTGAAAAGCCAATTCTCGTTTAGGCGTTTATCGAGTAAAGTGTAAATGACAAGAAATAGGATTCATTCGTTGATACCTGCATCAGCCGAGTCAAATGCAGCTAACTAAAAGCATTTTGGTGAAAACTTCAAAGCTTTTAGTCTATCGACAGCTATTAAAAGATCTTACCTTGCCGGGTGAGCGTGAATCACTCCCCTCAAATATACATTAATACGCAAAAAGGTTTAGAATCTCACGATCATGAGATTCTAAACCAACTTGCTATCTACCAATGAGATATTATTTAACTTCAACTTCAGCGCCGCCGTCTGTTAATTGCTTTTGCAGAGCCTCAGCTTCATCTTTAGAAACACCTTCTTTAACTGGGTTTGGAGCACCATCAACTAAATCTTTAGCTTCTTTTAATCCAAGGCCGGTAAGTTCTTTTACTAATTTTACAATAGCTAACTTGTTAGCACCAGGTGCTTTCAAGATAACGTCAAACGAAGTTTTTTCTTCCACGACTGCAGCAGCAGCAGTAGGAGCAGCAACAGCAACTGCAGCAGCTGCTGGTTCGATACCATATTCGTTTTTCAAAATTTCTGCCAACTCGTTTACTTCTTTTACGGTCAAGTTAACCAATTGTTCTGCAAATGCTTTCAAATCTGCCATGATGAGTTATTTTTAAATGTTTCAATTAATTTTTTATATTCTTATCGTTCCGACAGCGTTTTTAATACGCCATGGATAGTAGTACCTCCAGATTGAAGGGCGGACACAACGTTCTTGGCTGGCGATTGCAGTAATGCAATAACATCAGCAATAAGCTCGTTTTTACTCTTGACATGAATCAATGCTTCCAATTGATTGGCTCCTATATAGAAACTTTGTTCTACAAAAGCGGCCTTTAAGACTGGCTTCTCTGCTTTATTGGTTTTGCTGAATTCTTTAATCAATTTAGCAGGTTCATTTCCAGTGTTTGACAGCAACAAAGCCGTTGAGCCTTTCAGCGATCCAAACAAAGGACTAAAATCTGTTTCATTCGATTCGAGTGCCTTAATAAGCAATTTGTTCTTAACTACCAACAATCTAATGTCCTTGTTGTAGCATGCCTTTCTCAACTTACTCGTTTGTTCAGCATTTAAACCTTCACTGTCCGTCAAATAGAAGTGATTGTATGATCCCAATGTCGTTTTGATGGATTCTATGATAACGCTTTTATCTTCCTTTTTCATACTACAACTTTTTTAGTTTTCTTCAACCGATTTAGGGTCAATTTTCACACCAAGACTCATTGTACTTGAAAGATAAATACTCTTCACGTAAGTACCTTTTGCCGTTGATGGCTTCAGTTTGATAAGCGTTTGAATAAATTCTTTCGCATTATCAGTGAGTTTATCCGCATCAAACGACACTTTACCGACAGAAGCATGTACGATACCACTTTTATCAACTTTGAAATCAATCTTACCCTGTTTAACCTCTTTCACAGCAGTAGCAATATCATTGGTAACAGTGCCGCTTTTAGGATTTGGCATTAAACCACGAGGGCCTAACACACGTCCTAAGGCACCAATTTTACCCATTATTGCCGGCTGTGTAATGATTACATCGATATCAGTCCATCCTCCTTTGATCTTTTCAATATATTCGTCCAGACCAACAAAGTCTGCTCCAGCAGCCTTGGCATCAGCCTCAGCTTCGGGTGCACATAAAGCGAGAACTCTAATTTGTTTACCTGTACCATGCGGCAACGAAACAACCCCACGAACCATTTGATTTGATTTTCGAGGATCAACGCCTAGGCGCACATCGAGGTCAACAGAAGCATCGAATTTAGTAAAAGTAAGCTCTTTTACCAAAGCAGCAGCCTCTTTAAGTGAGTAGGTTTTCCCGGCTTCAACTTTGCTGTTTGCCAACTTTTGATTTTTCGTTAGTTTACTCATGTTGAAAGTTATTTAATTTGTTCCGGGGAATTGCCCTTTTATGGTAATACCCATACTACGAGCTGTTCCAGCCACCATTGTCATTGCTGACTCAACTGTAAAGCAGTTTAAATCAACCATCTTATCTTGGGCGATGGTTTGCACTTGTTCCCAAGTGATTTCTGCCACTTTAGCACGATTTGGTTCTGCCGATCCACCTTTTAATTTTGCTGCTTCCAATAATTGGATAGCAACTGGAGGTGTTTTGACAACAAACTCGTATGACTTGTCCGTATAATAGGTAATGACCACAGGCAAAATCTTTCCTGCTTTTTCTTGAGTTCTGGCATTAAATTGCTTACAAAACTCCATAATATTGATCCCCTTGGATCCCAATGCAGGGCCCACAGGAGGTGATGGGTTTGCAGCACCACCTTTTATCTGCAATTTAATAAGTCCTGCAACTTGTTTTGCCATTGTTTTGAAATTTAATAATTAATAACCGAGCAGCTGCGTGCGTAACCACCACCTACTCTTTTTCCACTTGCAAAAAGCCTAGTTCTAAAGGAGTCTTTCGCCCAAATATTTTCACCATAACTTTGAGCTTCTTCTTCTCATTATTTACCTCTTCAACTACACCACTAAATCCGGTAAACGGGCCAATGATCACTTTTACGTTTTCACCGATAGCATACAACAAAGCAAGCTCTTCACCTGCCTCTTGCAGCTCATCCATTGTACCAAGTATACGATTCACTTCAGAGGTTCGGAGTGGAGTCGGAGAATCATTTCTTTCTCCAAGGAAACCAAGTACATTTGGCAATTGTTTCAATCGATGCGCAACATCACCAATTAAATTAGCTTCTACCAAAATATAACCAGGTAAATAACTCTTTTCTTTGGTGATTCGTTTACCGTTGCGAACTTGCACCACTTTTTCGGTTGGAATAAGTACTTGAGAAACAAATTGACCAAGATTTGTATTCTTGATTTCCGCCTCAATATACTCTTTTACCTTATGTTCTTTTCCGCTAATGGCACGAAGAACATACCATTTGTGTGCAGTCTCAACCATGAGTACCTCCTAAATAATCTGTTTGTAAATAAACTTCATAATATTCTCGAACCCTAAATCCATGACCCAAACTACTAATGCAATCACGACGGAAGCTACTAATACAACAACTGCACTGTTTGTAAGCTCTTTGTAAGATGGCCATGACACTTTATGAACGAGCTCGGTGTACGACTCCTTAAAATAACTAATCACTTTTTTCATAGCGTGTGGTTTTCTTTAAAATGCACGGGTCGTAAGATTCGAACTCACGACACTCGGTTTTGGAGACCGATGCTCTACCAGCTGAGCTAGACCCGTAAATGAACAATTCCTTGACTGTACATAGGCAATCACAAAGTGTTCATTAGGATTAAAGATCCTGACAAGCATTTCCTCAAGTCAGGATCTTTTTTTATTGATTCAGTTCTCATCAACAACCTTTATGCGACACATCAAAAGCCGTTGAATCGAACACAATTTCATTAGTCAAGTAATTCAGTTATCTGACCAGCACCAACTGTACGGCCACCTTCACGAATAGCGAAACGTAAACCTAAGTCACAAGCCACCGGATAAATCAATTCAACAGTAATGGTCAAGTTATCACCAGGCATTACCATTTCAGTCCCTTCAGGGAGCGTGATTTCACCGGTAACATCCAAAGTACGAATGTAGAATTGAGGACGATACTTGTTATGGAATGGAGTGTGGCGACCACCTTCTTCTTTTTTCAAGATATATACTTGAGCTTTGAAGCGAGTATGTGGTTTCACTTTGCCCGGATGGCAAATAACCATACCACGCTTGATTTCTTCTTTGTCAATACCACGAAGCAACAACCCAACATTATCACCAGCCTGACCGTCGTCCAAAATTTTACGGAACATTTCAACGCCAGTAACAACTGATTTTTTACCTTCAGCGCCTAAACCAATGATTTGAACTTCTTCTCCTGTTTTAATACGACCTGTTTCAATACGACCTGTTGCAACAGTTCCACGGCCAGTAATAGAGAATACGTCTTCAACAGGCATTAAGAAAGGTTTGTCAGTATCACGCGGAGGAAGTGGAATCCATGTATCAACAGCTTCCATCAACTCCATAACTTTGTCTTCCCATTCTGCAACGCCATTCAATGCACCCAAAGCAGAACCGCGAATTATTGGAGTATTATCGCCATCAAATTCATAGAACGAAAGTAATTCACGCATTTCCATTTCTACCAAATCAAGCATTTCAGGGTCATCTACCATGTCGCATTTATTCATAAAAACAACCAATTTCGGTACATTAACCTGACGAGCCAAAAGAATGTGTTCACGTGTTTGAGGCATAGGCCCGTCTGTTGCAGCTACCACAATAATTGCACCATCCATTTGAGCTGCACCAGTAACCATGTTTTTTACATAATCGGCGTGACCCGGACAGTCAACATGGGCATAGTGACGGTTTGCGGTTTCATATTCTACGTGAGCAGTATTAATGGTAATACCACGTTCTTTTTCTTCAGGAGCGTTGTCGATTGAATCAAACGAACGAACTTCAGAAAGTCCTTTTTTTGCTAATACAGTAGTAATCGCAGCTGTCAACGTCGTTTTCCCGTGGTCAACGTGGCCGATGGTACCGATGTTAACGTGCGGCTTCGTCCTGTTAAAATGTTCTTTTGCCATAACTCAGAAAATTATTTATTAATAAATAGATTGGGTCTCATCGTTTTTTTGAGCTGTTGATGGGACTTGAACCCATGACCTCTTCCTTACCAAGGAAGTGCTCTACCGCTGAGCTACAACAGCAAACTCGCTGTTTCTTTTTTTTGTAATATCTTTATTCAAGATATTACTCGTTTTGTTGTTTCAATAATAGCAACTCTTTAGTTGCTTTTGAGCGGGAAACGGGACTCAAACCCGCGACCCTCAGCTTGGAAGGCTGATGCTCTATCGACTGAGCTATTCCCGCAATAATTGTTTGTGGGCAGTGATGGATTCGAACCACCGTAGGCATCGCCAGCAGATTTACAGTCTGCCCCATTTGGCCAC
>JAJZHJ010000382.1 GCA_021804525.1 Bacteroidota bacterium
CACTAATTTCCCAGAAGAACCTAAAAGATGATTGATTGGGCCATTGGATGAGATTACAGGCGTTGCTTCAGACAGTCCGTAACCTTGAAACATTGGAATTCCAAGAGCAAAAAAGAATTGCTGCAATTCCACATCCAACAAGGCTCCACCACCAATAAAAAATTGAAGATTGCCCCCAAATGATTCCCGCAATTTGGAGAAAAGAATCTTATCAAAAAAGCGTACCAACGGAAACAACAGCTTTTGCCATATAGATTTTTTTGAAACTTGATGTAGATTATAGATGTAAACTACTTTCAACGCAAAATGAAATAATAAATTGACAATTTTCCCTTGTGCTCTTACTCCGTTTTCAATGTTTTTGCGGAAACTCTTCGCTAACGCGGGAACACTCAATATTAAATGAGGCTTCACCTCTTTGATGTTGACAGGAATATTCTTCAATGTCTCTAATGCCGTCCTCCCCGCTTGTACGGTTGCAACACCAGCTCCCGATGTCATAAAAATATAGAAACCAACTACATGTGCAAAACAATGATCTAATGGGAGTATAATTAATGTTCGCCATGTTTCGGGAATCGACAATAACGTGAGCGACTGCTCAACATTGGCAGTGTAGTTGCGGTGCGTTAACATCACGCCTTTGGGTTCAGCAGTTGTACCTGATGTATAGGTAATTGTAGCAATATCATCATTATTCAATGATTGCCCAATAGATAGAAATTGTTCTAAGGGATGAGTAGTTAAGTAATCTTGACCCAGATCAAACAACTGATTGATTGACATTTCTTTATCTTCGTAAATGGGCAGTTCATCAAGCACAATGATTTGTTTTATTAAAAGCAAGTCATGCTTAATAGCACGAATTTTTGGCAATTGAGTGGCAGAAACAAAAAGATAGTGTACATCTGCATGTTGCAATCTGAACAGTAAATCGCTACTTTCTTCCAACTTCACAGAGAGCGGGACATTAATAGCTCCAGCATAAAACATAGCTAATTCACTAATTATCCACAAGTTTCTTCCTTCAGACAGCAACGCTGCATGATCTTCTTTCATAACGCCAAGAGCAACCAGTCCAGCGCCTAATTGATAAACTTTTTCACGCGTTTTTAAATATGTTGTTTCTTGAAAAACAGTACCTTGTTTTTCGAATAAAAAACTATTTCCCGGATAATGTTCTACAGCTTGTTCAAATAAATCAATGATTGTTTTTCTCATCTTACATTATCTTTCCAATAAAATTATAGCTATATTACTAATAAACAACATATTAATAATGAACATCCGAAATGGTATCTGTCAGCACATTGGACGTTGGTTGAATTTTAGGAGTCGCATATTTCAATAGTTCGGGATGTTTGGCAATAAATTCTTTCCCAATTTTATAACCCGCAAAATAAATATCTTTGTAATTCTTGAAGCTAAACATATCCAAGCGTGGGTCTATGTTAACATTAATCACATAATCAGACATATCACGGCCGGATCGAGAATTGTTTCTCGCCATTACCTTGAGAACGTCATGCAGCACGTCTGATAAGTTTTTAATTTTTGGATAAGGCGTAAACGGACTTATTACCACCGAGATTTCTATTTTACACAATGGGCGGATAGGCTGAGCCGGTAGGTTGTTCAACACGCCTCCATCTACATAATAACAAGAATCTATTTTTACTGCTTCAAAAATGCCGGGAATGGAAGCAGACGCAGCTACATGCTTACTTAAATCACCTCCATGCGATGTATATTCAACATCTCCCGTGCTTAAATTCGTGGCACACGAATAAAAAGGTTTAGGTAAACTATCGTAATTATCGTCTGGGATATATTTTTTCAGCACATTGCACAATGGGACATGATCAGAAAATCCAGTTTTGTTTTTTCCAAGCCGAAACCGAATTATTTTATCTGTTTTATACAATTTCTCGTGCTGGATAATTTCTAACAATTCATGAGGTGAATAACCGGCAGCATAAAAAGCACCAACTACTGCTCCCATACTGGTTCCTGAAATAATTTGCGGGTAAATACCGCTTTCTTGTAACGCTTCTAACACGCCAATGTGCGCAAATCCCAATGCACCACCACCACTCAAACATATTCCCACCTGATAAGGTTGCGCATTGCTTAATGACGTTGAGAATAGCCATAATGCCAACATTGAACTTATAAATACACGTCGCTTCATTTTTTATCTGATTTTAATTACCACCATTCTGTTTCTTCATTGTTTACTTCTCTTTTCATCCAATATATTCTCAGAAAACTGGTTCATTGTCATTTTGAGAATGTATTTTATATTGTATCTTTTCGTTCAAATCTACTTTTGTCATCAAGCCTTTCATTTTCAAATATTCAATCATAATTTCTAATAATTCATCGCCAAACTGTCGCATCCGCTTGGCTCCAACGCCTTTGATTATGCCTAAATCTTTTTTTGTTGAAGGCAACGTCGAACAAATTCTTTCCATGGATGTTTGTCGCAAAATAGCATGAGGTTCAACTCCCAAATCAACCGCCTTTGCATTTCTCCATGCCCTCAATTGCAAATAAAGATCTTGATGCGTCATGGAAACTTTGGTGATATGACTTTGAGCACGTTCTTTATTTATTTCTTGTTCAAACATCGAAATTGCATTTGTTCTTGCAGTGACATATTGCTGAATATTAAAACCTTCAGTACAACTTTTTAAACAATTCATTTTTGTCCATGCCAGTTCACGAAGTTGTAATATTTGTTCATCCAATGTTTTCCTGACTGTTTGGTTGTCAGTTTCAAATTGACTTGTTTTCAGCACCGATAAAATAATGGTTTCTATT
>JAJZHJ010000014.1 GCA_021804525.1 Bacteroidota bacterium
AGTATACCTCTGCGGATGTTAATATCAACCGTTTCTGCTGCTAATTTATAAGCTGCTTTAACCGAAGGATTATCACAAGAAAAATCCTGAGCAAATCCGTGAAATGCAATAAACAAAATCAAAACAGCTAATATTTGTTTCATACGATAATATTTTTTTTGCTTAAGGACGTATGGAACTCGCATAAAAACATTATCATACGCTTGAATGTAAATAATTTACGTGCTCGTTTCATACGCGTATTTTGTTTTTAACACTAAAAATGTATAGGACTCGCTACAATAATTATCTCCTTAGTTATGATCTCTTTTACGGCTCATTTTATATTCTTGGCTTATGGAATAAGTTATCTCTCCTTTTATTTCGTATCGACCATCAAAAAGACAGCTCCCCATGCAGGAATGGAAACTTTGATGCCTCCTGATGTCAATGCCGAAAAGGCGTTTAAAGTTGCATAATTAGCAGGTCCGCCTGCCACAACTGAAGGTCCTACACCATTGACAAACACTTTTCTAGAGAAATCTCCGTTATCAGTGCCTCCTGCTAACGAATACCAATAGAAACGACTACCCATTCGGAAATTTTTGAAATTCACCTGAACAACTTGTGCCGTTCCGGAAGTATTCATCAATGCCACACTGGCTTGTCCCGAATTATAAGTTGACGCATAAGCCTTTACATAACTACTCCCTGTTGCTGTGGCATTTACCAAACGATCACCAATACATTTTTGGAAATAATACATATAATAAAAAGATGGTCTTGGTGTCCATTGTGCAATATTAGGTTCATCTCCAGCGCTGAAAAGTCCCATATCATTGCCGCTTGACCATCCATTTACTAAATCCCAACGGGCAGAAAGACCAAATTTATTCTTTAAGGCTTCAGCTTGCACAATCACCGCAAATGTTCCACTGACATTTGAAACTTGCTGCATTGAATCGATTGCATTCATGTTCCATTCTGACATAATAATGGGCTTAATGGTTCCTCCATTATTTTGAATTTCACTTTGCATGAAAGTCATCATTTGGGCAGGGGCCGTAGCTGCAGAACTCAATACAGTGGCAGCATTGGACTTTTGCCCATAAGGAGTAATGTAATTATGCCCGATGTAAAAGTCAGCTGAATTGTTGACTGCCGGAATCATTGTCGAATTCCATTTTTGGGTGGTAACCGTTTGCCACGATTGGGTAGGCGATTCCTGCTCCACGGCGCCAATATAAATTGTTTTCCCGATTTGTGCAGCAGCCGCTCTCATGGAATCGGCATATACTTTAAAATGCTGACCATACAGACCTCCAGTCAAGTATTCGGGTTGACCATCTTGGTTAGCGCCGGTATCAATTCGGTAGCCCCATTCCCAGCTACCATAGTTTTCGTTTCCCACTTCCCAATACTTGGTGCGTCCATTATCATAGCGAACCCAATCGGCGGCTAAATGTGCAGCTGCTTGAACGGGATGAGGGCCTGTTCCGTAGCGTGCATATCCATAATTAACCGTGATAAGACCAACGCTGTTTGTTGCTTTTAGCACTGCATAATAATCATCCACAGTGGCTTGCCAGTTATTAGATGTTTCCCCGTACGTATATAAATTACTCGTTGTATAAGTACCATCGGCATTTCGCAAACGGGTCGGTGCATCAGCGGGTGGCTGGTTTTGTTGGCAATTCCAAAAAAACGCATCACTCCCGCTACCGGCAGGAAAACGAATCACATGTGGATTTAATGCCGTCAAAGGAGTCATTAATGCGGGTACACTATACATAGGCCCCATCCAATTATTGGCATTTTGACCAAAGATAGTCAACGGAATTTTCGTGATTACCTGTGATACGTCAACCGACACAGTGGTTGTTGGAGATGAAGCGGGAAGTGTACCTTGAGTATAACTCGGTGCAGAATATGTTTTGGGTTGCCAATTGTCAAGAAAAAATCCAATGGTAGAGGCCACCGGAGGATCAACGGGAGCTACAATGGTTGTGTCGGTTGTCGTGGGTGTATTTGTAGAGACAATAGTTGACTTCGAGCAAGAAGGCAACCCAACTATTGCTAAAGACAAAAATGCAATGAAAGAGATCGAGATTATTGAATTTGTTTTTTTCATGATTGATATTGTTTCGGTTGTGTTTTTGTATTGATTATTTGGCGCTTTATATCCTAAAATGTCGCTACTTTTGAAAAAACTTAAAAGCAAATTTGAACTTTATAGAGTAAGTGTACCGCAGTAGACATTACTACTATACGCTTCCAAGAGATAAATTACTATCATTAATACGTGAATAATTTGTTTTTTAAATGTCGTATGGGACTCACATGTCAACAATTCTCACACTCGTGTATATAAATAATTTACATGCGCATTTTATATTTTTATATTGTAACAAAATCGACTAACTACATTTATTTTCAAGCCTAATTATCTTTCCAACATCATTTGTATAGCAACTTAAAAGGAATTTCTTGAAAAAGCATCAAAGCTTTTTAGTTGTGCCATTCGCCTGATAGACTATTTTGTGGAGTGTCGTCATATTTCTCCAATTAGCGCTGCAAATGTATTGATTCCCAAATAGATTTCGTAATACGATCTTAGCAAAAAATGGTACTATCTATCCATGTTGCTAAAAAAGTCATCATACCCCACTATTGCTCTATGAACTCTTTTTTTCTAATATTTTATTGCCATTCTGCAAATAACTTCTTTTAGTCAACTGGTCAGAGCCACTCCTCCTCACAAATTACCCTAATGGTTGATGATCAGCTTCTGTTGGTAAATTTGTTGATCCCCAATTATTCTTGCAAGGTACATTCCATTTGGAATTCGTTGTGTCTGGATCGACTGTATAGGTTGTGTGGTTGAAAACACCACTCGCCCGTTTAGATCAATTAATTCCAAACGGGTAAAGTTGCTGCCTTTTATATGAATGACAGCTCCTGCGGGATTCGGGAATAATTGATAACCCCCTTTTTTATCGATTGGGATATTAGTTGTTGGCGTGGCCATTTCCAACGTGATCACACTGTTGTTGTTAAACACATCGCTAATATGTTGATTTGAATTCTCGGTGGTGACTAAATTACTCCACGACATAAAATAAGACCAAGGTGCATCGGATGCAAAGCAATCGTCAGGATTCGGGATAGGTCCATTTTCAGACATGGCAATAAGTTTGTTGCCTCCAGTCAATGTGTACAACCTGTCGAAAGCACTTGATTGCGGATCGTAAACATAGTTCCCAGGATATGAATCGTATCCCACAATGTCGATGGAATCGTTTCCCGGATACCATGCTGCGTCGGATGATGACCAAACCCAAATTAGGTTATTCAACCCATGATAATTCGTCAGCCTGTTGTAAAGAATATTGAATAGCTCTTTACAAACGGTTGCTCCTTTAGCCCCCCACCAAAACCACGCTCCACTTCCATCAACAGCTCCACTTCCACTCGCTTCGTGCAAGGGTCGGAAAAGTACCGGAACACCGGCATCTTGTAGTTTCTTCAGTTGTGAAGCAATGGAATCAATATCTCGTAACACTAACGAATTCTCAACTGTGCCAGGTATGACTGCTTTAGACGCGTCAAACGTAGTGTACTGTGTATAAAATGTATTGGTACCAACTTGTCCTCCGCTTGGGGAATGCCAGTGCCACTGAAAACTGACAATACCTACCTTACCGGTTTGATTGTACCAATTGATCGCTTTCTGTGTTTGTCCACTGTCATCCCAACCAAAGGTGAATCCGCCGTTTGCCCACAAATAGGAATATCCATCCGTATAATGTTGGAAATCAAAATCCCTGAGCATTGGAGTTTTACCGCTGATGGTTTTAATTTGATCGTAACAGTCGTCTGTTTGACCTGATATAATTTGATGATTAAATTTGGAAACAAGGTAAGCATAAAGGGTTTTTGTAGCAGGGGTTGCATTGGGATTTACCAAAGAAGGAGCAATCGTATAAGTGTGCTTGGCAACTGTATAGAGCGAAAACTTATCGAGATTGAACCAACCCCAATTACTTTGAATCATAAAGGTATTTGCACCTGCATTCAGCAAAAACTTACCTGCATTTACATCCGTAAAAATATTGCTGTTAGTAAAAACAATCGAAGACGGACCTTGTCCATTCACAAACAAATTTTGGGTTTTATCCCCATAGGGTGCAGAATAGCGAATGTCCAGTTGATATAATCCTGCAGCCGGCACATTCATGGTAACGGTTACTTTGTCGGATGATGTTGTGAAATTAGTCACATATCCGGTTCCAGAATATCCCGAAACCGAATTTGCAATCGTCACGCCGCCTGAAAGAATTCCGCTTTCTGCTTCAGTCGATACAACAAGCGTTTGCGCATAGCAAACAGGGAATGATATCCATATAAAAAACAAGAGCGAAAATAAATTTCGTGAAGGGGTGGAGAATCTCATACTTGTCAGATAGCTTTTATATACTTGAAACACGATGACAGTTAATCCGCATATTAACAATGATTCTTATTGGATGGCAGACGTGAATGTATAGAAGGATGTTTCACCTGTACGAATCTCTTGGCATAAAACAGCCTGCAATCCATTTGCCTTAGCAAACAGTTGCAGGCTGCTATTATGGACTATTTTTGCCTCTTATTTTAAACCGACACGATCCATATAAACCACGCCACCCCAACCAGTTTCCTGGAACATGACATCAGTAATTGTGGTTGGAACCGGATTCCCAAAATCTGTCAGTGGAAGTGCAAAATCCGTCCATTGACCTTCAGTTACAGTAATCTGATAACTTGAACCACCATTTACGGCAATGTTTATTGTCTTACCTCCAGTACCAGTTCCACCATAAAGTGAAAACTCCAGCATGGTGTAATTTGCTGATGCCACGCTTAAATTTGCAAATTTCACAGCTCCCCAACTGCCGGCATACGTGATTTTAATTGCATCTAATCCGTCGCGCACATTATCGGTATTTGAAAAATCAACCGCAGTGGTTCCCCAACCCCAATTTTGACAATTGTTTTCAAGTTGATCATCATAAAATACATATCCCAACGGAGGTAACGTGGGCAAATCGCCTACAAGTGTCAAAATGCTTGTTGATACAACAGGTACCAATGAATAGGGCAACAAGGTAATTGCTCCATGATTCGTAGCCTGGGGGACGTTGACTACAATTTGCGTAGATGATTGACTTACAAAAGACTTAACAGTGTCCGTCACTCCTTTGAACAAAATACCCATAACAAGATCAAGGTTAGTTCCAGTAATGGTAAGATTACTTCCTCGAGCTACAGGATTTGGTGAGAAATCCGAAATTGCAGGTAATGTTACAACTAAATCGCTATCGGATGGGATTGATAATGGTTTTGTCCCTCCGGTATTGAATGTTAGAGGGCCTGTTTGTGCTGTCATAGGCACTTTAACCACAATTTGCGACATCGATCTACTCACAAAATTCGTATCCCTTACTACCACATTATTTGTAAACCAAACTTCTTTTATCCAAGTCATATTCGTACCGGTAATAGTAATGTTATCACCTGGACGAGCTTGTGCCGGTACGGAAGTTATGGTGACTGGTACCAGAAAATCAATCACTGTTTTGGTAACAATGCTGCCATCGGTTGTTGTCCGAAGTGTTACATATCCTCTCGTTGCATTTTGTGGGACTATCACTTTGATAAGTGCCGATGATTGACTTACAAAAGACGTTTTCGGGACACTGTCACCTGCAAAAACTATTTCATTGACTCTATCTAAGTTCATCCCGATAAAGCTTATCGTATCCCCAAGCTGTACACCAGCTGGGCCAAAACTAAACAATTCCACTTTTTGACTGGAACTTAATGTGTCCTCTTTTGTACACGAAGTTATTACCCCGATAAGCATAACAAGGCAAAGCAGGGAAAGCAGTCGTGTGTTGAATAGTATTTTCGTCATAATTTTTTATTTAAGGAATGATGAAACCTCCATTTACAGAGATATTACGTATAATCCAAAAATGGGAGTTCCATCATTGTGAATGAAAGATTTATATTGTTATGGCTTAATGATTTTTGGTACCACCCTGAAATTGTCAAAAGACATGTCACAATTAAGTGCTGTACCACCCAGATAAATAAGACTTGTTATATATCCAGTAGGAGACACTACGTTTGGAGTAATGGAAGTACCCATGATGTCTTCAAATGGAATAACGATAGTTTGCCATACTCCCTTCGTGTCAATAGGTGGACTGAAATGATAGCAATGCTGATTATCGAAAGTGGGCTTGCCAATCCCGAATAACATATCTCCATTATTATAGGGTAAAGTAGTACAAAGTTCAAACTTTAAATAATATGAGGAAGGATGCAGGATTGCGTCATCGGGAATTGCTGTTGTCATGTCACCGTCATAAATATCAACCCATTGCCAAGCGCCGATAGTCTGTTTTACCCGACAATAATTGCCACTGATGGCAGGAGGATCAGTAGGGCCTGGATTAGTTACCAAATATTGTGAACCCGACCATGCATCCGATGGGAAAGGATCCCACGTTGCAAACAAATTTCGATTGTCTCTGAACCAAAAGTCTGATTTTGTGACACCAAAATTCGTGGTAACCGTAATTTGGCCCGGCAGTGCTCCTGTAGGGACTATTACCTTCAAAATCTTATTTGTTGCGTCTACTGTTGGTGAAATTCCTGTTACACCACCTGCAAAGGTGACTGAAATTGGTGCATAGAAATAGTTTCCATTGATCGTAGCAGTATCGCCTGTAAGAACATATTCACAATTCATGCTGGTGAGTACGGGTTTGTTAATCGTCACAGCAAAATTGTATAGCAATGAATCTCCATCAGCAAATATTATTTTTAGTTTGTTATTGACACTAGAAGGCACCTGAGTGGGAACACTAACCAAAATGGAAGTACTCGTAATGTAAGTAGGGGTTAAGGTCGCTTGCTGGTCATTAAACCAAATTTGTCGGGCATCTTGTAAATTCCCTCCTACTATAGCGATTAGTTGACCTTGGCCTGCAGCTGCTAAAAGCGAATCTGCTGAGGCAGGGTTTGTAATTCGCACATAATTGATCCAAGGCGTACCGACAATTTTATCTTTTGTACACGATGTATAAAAGAGGGTCATGGCAATTGCCAAAGCAATGAATAATATCGATTTATATGTATTTTTCATACGATTATTTTTATTTTTTACATTAAGGGCGCATGGAACTCGCAAGTAATCATTTTCTTGAATTTAATCGTGATTTAATGCTCGTTTTATATTAAAATGTTTTAGGATACTTTTGGCGTCATTTGCTATAGTAATCCACAGGGGGCTTTTCTAAATTTGGTGCTTGGGTTAATTCCGCTGCAGGAATTGGGAGAAGAAAATTCCCTTCGTTGGCAGTAACATACCTTTTCGTTGACCACGAGGTTTTCACGAAAGTCCATTGCGTAGGATTTGGGTAGACGTCAGGGTAAATGGCAAATAATCCTCTGTCTTGCGAATTTAGAATAGCAAAAGCTTTTGTCGGATTCCAATAATGCAATCTAACTAAATCATACCAAATCATTCCTTCCATGGCAAATTCAATGGTTCTTTCTTTAAAAATCATATCGAACGTGAGATGGGTGGTGTCCGTAAGCGCCGGTAATCCAGCTCTAGTGTGTACTGCATTAAAATACTGCAAAGCAGTGGGATCGGTGGTAGATGCATTATTTCCAAGTTTTGCTTCAGCATACGTAAGATACATTTCGGCTAACCGCATCATGTAAGTGTCGTTAGGATAATTTTGTACTGCAGATCCACCTACATCTTTTGATTGACCTATGATATATTTTTTAATGCTCGCAGTACTGTTGTCCTGAGTATTGTTAGGATAAACGAAAGGTTTTATGTCTACACCATTAACTGTCTGCGTAATTTCGGGATACGATGCACCTGGTAGCATAAATGTTTGAAGAAGTCGTTGATCAAGTGTTCTACCCCGAAGCGTATCTCCTGTGATACCATAAGGGTTAATCCCTGCATATTGTGAAATCATCCACCAAGTTGCGGTCAAGTCTCCTCCCCAGCCATCTCCGTTTTCAATAGTAGGGCTATATGCAAGATAAGAAGGGGTAGAATTTCCTGTGCCGTAACTTCCCGGGGAATAAACCCATTCTAATTCAAATAAGGACTCATTATTGTTATTATAATTGTAAAGGAAGAGGTTACGGTAATTTGGCACCAATGATTTCCCGCTGAGAGTGATTACGCGATTGGAATAATACATAGCGCTGTCCAAGAATGTCTGATTTCTGACACCTCCCGAAGATTCTACTCCAGCTCTAGTCAAATAAAACCTGGCTAACATTCCTTCAGCCGACCATTTTGTTACCCTTCCGGTTGCATAAGGTTTATCGGGTAAATCAGCTTCTGCAGCGCGCATATCATTGGTAATGAATTTCCAAACACTTTGAATCGTATTTCTCGTAATCGTAGTATCGGTAAGAATTGCTTGGTTGTTGGTGATAATAGGAACAGCTCCCCAGTTCATCACTAAATAGCTATATGCAACTGCTCTCATAAATCGAGCTTCACCAATTGCCTCGTTTTTAATATCGGACGAAACGCCAGTTCCGGCATACTTTTCAATGTTTTGGATAGCCGTGTTTGCTTGTCCTATGACATTGAAGAATGCCATCCATGCAGATGCATTTTCTGCTGTGTTGGGAGTCGTGTTAAACCAAACATTATCCTGACTATTATATTCCGAGAGTGCAGTACCACCCCGAAAATCTCCGAGATTAAAAGATGCCTTATCATTGTAGTCAAACCACACTTTACTATACAATAAGCTTGTTGCAGCCATCACCTCAGCATCCGTTTGATAAAAATTAGCATCCACAATGGAATCTTTTGGTGGCCTATTCAAGAAATTTTGAGAGCAAGCTGACAGAAGAAGAATTGGAATGACAATCAAACTCCAATAATTTATATGTTTAAGACTTTTCATGTTTTGAATTTTTAAAAGTTTACGGTTACATTAAATGTATATACGGGAGTCAATGGATATCGTCCATCGTCTACCCCAATCGCTTGGTTGGAAGAAGATGCATTAGATCCAACATAGGCTCCTACTTCAGGATCATATCCTTTGTAGCCGGTAATAGTAGCCACGTTTTGTGCACTCAATGTAACTTTTATGTCTTTTATTAAATTTTGTTTTGCAATAAAAGAGGGTGGCACATTGTAAGTCAAACTTATATTTTTCACACGTAAGAATGACCCGCTTTGCACCCACCTATTAGTAAACCGATCCCAATTCCCGTTGGGGCCATACGAAATTCTGGGAATATAGGCATTTGGATTTTGCAGTGTTACGGTTCCATCGGCATTGGTAACAGGTTTTGCATAATTGAACGCAGCGACCATAAGGTTTCTGCTTAAATTAATGTTATTCGGATCGGAATCGATCATGCCAATGTAGTTATAGATATCATTCCCGTAGGTAAAAGTGAGAAGAACACTCAAATCAAACCCTTTATAGGAGAAAGTATTTGTAAATCCACCAAAAAACTTTGGCCAGGGACTACCAATAATTGTCTGATCATATGTGTCAATTTTGCCGTCGGGTACACCATTAGGCCCACTGATATCTTTGTATTTAATATCACCTACCCATACATCGTTCACATCAGTCGGCAGTCTGTTGCCTGTGTTATCCACAGGGACAGCGCTGTTATTAATTTCATCAACCGATTTGAAGAGGCCCTCCTGGATATATCCTAAGAATTGCCATGGTGCTTGTCCAACTTCTGATCGTTGTGTCCATGCGCCTCCGTTGCCGGCAGTCATCCACCACGACGTACGGTCAAGAATTGCAGAATTCGAGTAGAGTTTCGTGATTTTGGGTTTAAATCCTGAAATATTGAAATTTGTCTCCCAGCGAAAGCTTTTCGTGTTAATATTAACCGAGTTCAATGTAAATGCCCATCCTATGTTTTGCATAGCACCAATATTTACAGTAGGAGCGCCAATTGATCCATCTCCCGAAGTACCCATGTAGTAAGGCTCCGGATTAGTCATTAGAAGATTATCTGTATTCTTTTTGTAATAATCGAATTCAAGTTGTATCCTGTTGTTGAACAGATTGATGTTTGCGCCAATATTGTCTGTCGTGGTTGATTCCCATTTTAAATTTTCATTGCTATATTGGGTAGGCAAAAATCCGGTGCCCCACTGTGTCGCATTCGTACCCATCGGGGAATAAATTCCTCCACCGCCCTGGTTTCCTGTAGTTCCGGTTTCTAAACGCAATTTCAACTCATTCATGAATGCAAGATGATACCATGGTTCTTTTGAAATCCGCCATGCAGCTGAGATAGCAGGAAAGGTACCCCATCGGTTATTAGCACCAAAATTTGATGACCCGTCACTCCGCACAGAAGCCGAAACGATGTATCTGTCTGCATAATTATAGTTTAGTCTTCCAAGATAGGATTCCATCCCCCACGTTCCTTGCCCGCCTCCATCAGAGGCTGTATTAGGATCTCCTGCGTTAAGATCAAATATATCATTCGTAAGAAAACCAGTCCTTCCGGCACTGACATTTTTCCATGTTGATGCCTGTGCTTCGTGGCTTACCATAAGATCAAAATTATGCTTCCCTAATTGTCTGGTATAATCAAGAAGTTCATTCAGATCCCAATAAGTATTCACATTCGAACCATTTGTCAAAGAGGCTAATGTGTTAATATCCCAACCTATTGCATATGTTGGCCTATAATACAGTGAATTGTCATAACTTAAATTTGCATTATACGATGTTCTGAAAGTAAGACCTTTCAAAATATCAATGGCAATGTTCATTCCTCCCAACAATTGCCTTCTCGTGTCGTTGTTGGTAACTAAATTGGCAATAGCAACCGGGTTTACGGGAGCATATTGATTTGCCCCATTCGTATTGTCACCGCCGCCCCACGTGCCATCTAAATTTTTCACGGGGATCTGTGGGGTTAATGACAACGCACTTGCAATCAAACTTTCTGAGCTGGTGGTAAGGTTTTGGTTG
Organism: Bacteroidota bacterium; assembly: GCA_021804525.1. Lineage (GTDB taxonomy): Bacteria > Bacteroidota > Bacteroidia > Bacteroidales > Paludibacteraceae > Microbacter. The sequence continues at coordinate 11,040 of JAJZHJ010000014.1, forward strand.
GTTTGGTTATAATTTAGATTTACGCCTACCTTTAACCATTGCCGCGTTTGGTTTTCGAGATTTAATCGGAAGCTATAACGATTAAAACCTGATCCAGTTGCTACTCCTTGCTGATTTAAATATTCTCCCGACATGAAATAGGTTGTTTTTTCGCTCCCTCCACTTAAACTTATTTGATGTTGGTACATGACTGAATTTTTGAATAATGCACTCTGCCAATCGGTGCCATTTCCTAAAAGTGTAGGATCTAAAAATTCCTGTGGCGTTGTTCCACTCTCTATTTGATGGAATTGATCCACCATCGTGGCATATTGGGGTAAATTCATTACTTGCAAGTGCTTGGGCGGAGTTTGAAGAGAAGTTTGGTAGCTATAGGTGATCTTGGTATCACCGGCTTTCCCTCTTTTTGTCGTTATTAAAAGAACTCCATTGGTTGCAAGAGAACCATAAAGTGCTGTTGCAGACGGACCTTGCAACACTTGGATACTTTCAATATCAGATGGATTAAGTCCTGAAAGCGGGT
>JAJZHJ010000383.1 GCA_021804525.1 Bacteroidota bacterium
CCTCGGATTCTATAATCTTTGCAGCAGCAACCGGATACATTTTTGTATAATTATTTTTCTAAGTTAATTGATCAGCAACATTTTAGGTTAAGATGCAATTTGAATGTTGCATAAAAAAGTCACAATCAGCTAATTAATAGGATTGCCATAAACCATAACCTCTTTAATTGCAACAGGCTTATTGATCGAATCCGTAAAAATTATTCTTAGAAAACGTACAACAACTTTAGAATCTGCACAATATATGGAAGTGCTCTTTATTACATTTTGAGTAGCTATAGTTGTCCAGTGTTGACTATCTTTGGAGACTTCGATAGTGCATCTATCTGATTCTCCCAAAGGGAGCATCAATTTTATTTCGGAAATCGTATATAGATTTTCAAGATCTACCTGCCACCATTTTACAGGAGCATTGCCATCGGACTGCCACATCGTGGTCGTATCCTTATCATTAGCCTGATTCGCTAACTTCCCCGGTATTTCGCTACTAGCCACGGTTGGCTTCTGAAAGGCTATATCGACTCTTTGATCATTATCAGCGGATTCCTTTTTCAGTGTATAACAGACGTAAGGAGGATATACGGTTTTTTGTGTTGCGCCTTCGATATAAATAGGATGACCTTTTGTTTCAATCACGATGGAATCACTTTGCAATCCATGCGACATAGCTCTAATGACCGTCTTCCCCCCATGATAAGAACGAAATTCAATGGCTGCTTTCCCATCCCTTATATCAATATCCGAATTATGTCTAAAAGTTATCGAGTTTCCTGTTGGGAATTCGCCTGGACCTGATACAATCTGCAATGTTACATCAGGCGAATTACTAAGTTGCCTTCCATCTTTATCCAACACAGAAACAATTAACTGTACATCATCGGTTCCATTCGTGTTGGAAATGGTTGTTTTGTCTGCCATCAGTTTCAATTTGGCAGGAATACCTTTTATGGCAGGAGGCGGCGGGGGAATATGTTTGTATTGATTGCGATACCAATACCACATGTCTTTAGGCAATCGAAAGTAATCAATCATGCCCATCATACCGAAATCTCCGGCCCGGGTACCATAATCAAAGCCACACCATAATGCCTGTCCGCTTCGCCATGCAAACTTTTTCTGCTGCAAATCCCCCCATCCAGGGGCATATTGTCCGGGTCGTTTTGCAATAGTTGAACCATATTCGGTAACAACATTGGGAATCCCGGGATTAATAAATAATCTGGCACCGTCTCCATTATATCCGGCAACATCACCTATTTTGTCTATGTTTCCTCTTTGACAACCTCCTATTGCTGCGGGACGTGTCGGATCCAGCTTATGCGATAATTGAACCAGTGCTTTTAAAAACTGCCTTACACGAGGCATAGTACTTGCATCGGTAAAAAAAGGTTCATTACACATACTCCATACAATTATAGACGGATGATTGCGATGAATGCGAATCATATCCCGAAGATCGTTCTTCACACTTTCTTCAAAATAAGGCTGATCTTGCGCATTCATTGGATAAGCTCCGGCTCCATCATACCAATTACCGGTCTCTTGTTGCGTGCCTCCGGATCCCCAGAAATCATTCTCTTCCCAAAGCAAAATCCCCAGTGTATCACAGTCGTCTGAAAATGAAGGCGAGTGCGCATAGTGGGAACCTCGTATAAAATCCATACCGCAATCTTTGATCATACGAACATCACGAAGTATCCCTGCATCGGTAATCGCACTGGCCCACCCCGCATGATCCTGGTGAACATCGGCTCCCTTAAAATAATAATGCTTACCATTCAGAAAAAAACCTTTATCTGCTGTCCATTTTATCCATCTGAATCCAAATGGCGTTACATATCTATCGATCGTATCTTCTTTATCCAGAATAACACTTACTGCCTTATACATAAAAGGGTGTTGGGGACTCCAAAGTTTAGGCGCTTTTATCGAGGTCGTGGTTTGGTCAAATTCAACAGTCGAATCACCCGGAATTACCACGTTCGAAGAAACAGCGGTTACAATTTTTCCGGAAGGATTGACAATGTCAGTTGTTAATGTATAATATCCCGTTTTATTGCCATCATTCCTTATTTCTGTTTTAATATTAACTATGCCAGATTTTCTGGAAAGGGTAGGCGTTGTCACAAAGGTTCCATACCAGGTAACATGTACCTGATTCGTAATAACAAGATAAACATTACGATAAATTCCTCCTGTAAAATTATAGTCACCATTACGGGGTGCCAGCCGTGGACTCCAGTCATTATTCAATCGGACTGCCAACACATTTTCCCCGATTCGTAGCCAATCCGTAATATCCAGAGAAAAACCGGTATAACCTCCTTTGTGTATGCCAACCAAATGGCCATTGACATATATTTGTGCCACACGAAAAACGCCTTCAAACTCTACAAATACCCGTTTGGATTTCCATTGAGCCGGAACATTAAAATACTTACGATACCAACCATATCCAGTATACCAATGCGGTGACCGAAAATATGGAATACTAAAATTATGCGGTAAATTTATATTACTCCACGCCTTATCATCATATGATGTCGCTTCTGCTCCGGGATGATCACCTAATTTAACCTTCCACTCGCGGTTGATATTAATCCTTTCCCGCGGTTCTGTTAATGCTTGGTCATTCTGACTATAGAGAAACACAGAACTATGAATAAAAAGCAATAATAACAATGCTCTCATGCTTGCGATATGTAAATTATTTTAACACTAATGATGTTTCTTGTACTCAATTATCGACTCCGCTTCATATCATTTCTTATCAAGGTATTCAGATTGTGCACAGGACGTTCTATA
>JAJZHJ010000384.1 GCA_021804525.1 Bacteroidota bacterium
GAACCCGGCTTATAGACCTGCTTTTTTATATGTGCTTATTCGATACTCAACCACCATAAAATAGACTTGCAAACAAACATCTTTGATCTTCAATTCCGATGAAACAATTTTTTTTCACGCTCTTTTTGTTGTCATTTTTGACTTCTGCCCACGCCCAGTCACAATTCTCGCTCAACGACAACAGTGCAAAATTAGTTTACACACTCAATGCTATCAACGCCTTATATGTTGAGAAAGTGGATGAAAAAAAGTTAGTTGCCAGCGCTATTGTTGGAATGCTGAAAGATTTGGATCCTCATTCCGTTTACATCCCCAAAGATGAAGTAGAACGCATGAATGAACCTCTCGAAGGTTCATTCGAAGGAGTTGGCATTCAGTTCCAAATGTTGGAAGACACACTCTACGTTGTACAAACTATTTCAGGATGCCCAGCGGCAAAAGTTGGTGTACTCCCGGGCGATCGTATCATTTACATACAAGATACGTTGGTTGCAGGCGTTAAAATGCAAAATTCAGACATTCTGAAAAGGCTACGTGGGCCTCGCGGTTCAATTGTGAACGTAAAAATTCTTCGTCGTGGCGTTCCTTCTTTGATTGACTTTAGTATAACTCGCGATAAAATACCTCTTTACAGTGTTGATGCCTCTTACATGCTAGACCCTGAAACCGGCTATATTAAGATCAATAGCTTTGGAGCAACCACATTCAAAGAATTCCAAGAAGCATTTAACAAACTAAAAATGCAAGGAATGAAAGACTTAGTGATTGACTTGCAGGGAAATGGTGGAGGTTATTTGAACGCTGCCATTGATTTAGCGAATCAGTTTTTGCAAAAAGGGGAAGAAATTGTTCATACCAAAGGATTACACCAACCACGTACCGACAATTATGCCACCGGCAGCGGTGATTTTGAACATGGAAAGTTGATTGTACTGATTGATGAATATTCAGCTTCAGCAAGTGAAATTTTTACAGGCGCCATGCAAGATTGGGACAGAGCTTTAATCGTTGGACGACGTTCTTTCGGAAAAGGGCTTGTACAACGTCCCGTGATGCTGCCCGATGGCTCCATGTTACGTTTGACAACGGCTCATTATTATACACCATCAGGGCGTTGCATTCAGAAACCTTATTCGGATGGCTTTGTAAAATATGATGAGGACATTCTGACTCGCTACAAAAGAGGCGAATTTCAACATGCAGACAGTATTCATTTTGCTGACTCATTAAAATACAAAACACTTCGTTTAGGCCGCACAGTATATGGCGGTGGTGGCATTATGCCTGATGTTTTCGTACCTTTGGACACAATCACTTTCACAGATTATCTTCGCAGTATTATTGCAAAAGGAATCGTCAACAAAGTAATAATGCAATACATTGATGCCAATCGAACGCAGTTACATAAACAATATCCAGTTTTTGATGGTTTTGCCGCAAACTATACCATTCCCGAAACAGTTTTGAAAGATATCATCAACTCAGCAACTGCCGAAAAGATTCCATTCAATGAGAAACAATATCAACTGTCGAAACCACTTTTAGAAACTCAACTAAAAGCCCTTATTGCAAACGATCTATGGGATAGAACTGCCTATTATCGAATTATGAATACTGATAATGAAATTGTACAGAAAGCAGTGCGTATTTTGCAACAACAGGGAGAATACAATCGTCTACTGAACGCAAAGAACAATTGATAATTTTTCCGTGAAAAATAAAAATCAAAGGAGAAATTGACGACTGATCAAAAACAAACGACATGATTCATTCTGAAATTATCACAGAAGCTATTCACAAACTCTCTGATTATAAGAGTTTCAAAGTCTTGTGCCACCAACAGCATGAAGGTACACCGATGCCATCTTCGGATACTTTGGAAGAGATTGTGCTATTATCCCGCTCCATCATATTTCCTGGTTATTTTGGTCACTCCGCTGTTGACAGAACCACTATCAAATACCATATCGGAATGGAGGTTGAACGTCTCTACCATCTCCTTTCCGAACAAATCATGGCAGGTCTCTGTTTCTCATGTTCATCACCACCGCCTATGGAACATGCTGCCTCTATTGCGGCAACATTCATTGAACGATTGCCCCAGTTACGTCAATTATTGGCCGATGATGTCATGGCAACCTTTACAGGCGATCCGGCATCCAAAAGCTATGGTGAAGTGATTTTTTGCTACCCTGCTATTCGTGCTATTTCCAATTATCGTGTTGCACACGAATTGCTTACTCTGGGAGTTCCTCTGATTCCACGTATCATTAGTGAATTAGCTCATTCAGAAACGGGTATTGACATTCATCCGGGAGCAGTCATTGGTCGCTCATTTTTTATTGATCATGGCACCGGCGTAGTCATTGGCGAAACATCCATCATTGGCGATCACGTCAGAATTTATCAGGGTGTTACTCTTGGGGCTAAAAGTTTCCCTCTCGATGACAAAGGAAACCCCATCAAAGGAATTCCACGTCATCCGGTTATTGAAGATGATGTGATCATCTATTCCAATTCCACCATTTTGGGCAGGATCACTATTGGAAAAGGCGCAGTGATTGGTGGCAATATTTGGGTAGATACTGACATTGAACCCGGAGCTAAGATTGTTCAGGTATCGGGGAATAAATAGCAAACAATCGCTTTTGTGATTATTGCGCATACGATTGATTGGCCAACTTGAATCGATTGGTTGCATCATGCATAATATGAGTCACGTGATATTCCTCAACGAACCAAGCAACAAACAGCGCCACATCCATTTTATCCTCCAACATTTTTTCTTTTCGTGACAGAAACA
>JAJZHJ010000385.1 GCA_021804525.1 Bacteroidota bacterium
AAACCCACATACCCATTGTAAGTGACTTTTGTGGGCGTATCAAGAGTCCCTTTTTTCGTCGTGATAATAACAACACCGTTGGCTGCCCGCACACCATAAATTGCAGCAGCGGAAGCATCTTTCAAAATCGACATGCTTTGAATGTCACTGGAATTCAAGAAGTCGATGTTATCAAAAAACATTCCGTCCACTACATAAAGCGGACCTTCATTGTTTAACGATCCAACACCACGAATCCGCACTGTAGGACTTGACCCTGGCGATCCATTGGTGATTACTTGCACACCGGCAACACTTCCCTGCAAAGCATCCATCGGCGAAGAGGTGGTACGTTGCATCAATGTTTCCGGCTTTACCACAGCAATAGGAGCCGTCAAATCTTTTGCCTTACTGGTTCCATAACCTACTACTACCACTTCGTTCATGGCCGTACTTGTAGGTTGAAGTTTAACATTCAACATTTCGTTAGAAGTAACGAGAAGTTGTTGCGTTTGATACCCGATATACGAAAACTGCAATGTAGCTCCTTTGGAGACAGTAAGCGTAAATTGTCCGTTTAAATCGGTCGGAATCCCTTGCGAGGTTCCTTTCACCATCACACTCACCCCGGGCAGAGTGGAATTGTTTTCTGCATCTCTGACAGTGCCGGAGATGCTCACTGACTGTGCGACCATTTGTAATGAAACAAAACTAAGCAGCAACAGCATGTACCATACTTTTTTTCTCATAATCATGGTTTGTTTTAGTTAATGAATGTAGTTTATCGAATGTATGAACTCCCTTATTCAAGTTGAAATTGAAAGCCCAATTTTTTTAATCCTTGTTGAATGTCCTTGTTTTGCATGAAAAGATGCCATAAAAGCCCACTGCGCTGATTTTCTATCATCACAGGGATAGGGCCTTCGTCAATAGCCAGATACGAATGAACCACCTGCTGTCCCTCAACCATTCCCAAATTGAAAGCATCATAAAAGCCATACCGGCCAAAAATCTTTTTTCCTAAATCATAGTAAAAATGTCGATATACCGGAAGAATTTCTTTGGGTGCATAAGGCAATGAAGCCAAAGCAGCCGTAGGAGAAATAGTCCCGTTTTCTTCATTTGTACCCAACTGATGCGAAGTATATCCATCCAATGGATCATCGGAAGAGGTGAAACCCCACGAATTTTTACCTAACCCAATTTCTTTCTTAGGATTTTCGATGGCATAAGCGCGTTGTATCAACACATGATTGCGATTCAACTCCCAATAATTAGCGTTCTTATCAATCAATCCATGCGGATTCATGCCAAGAAATGAATAATGACAGAAAAAGAGTGGTCCGCCATAAGGCATTCCTAGAGCTAACGGAAACCCGAAATACGATTTACCATTGTAGAAATAAGACGAAACAGAATAACTCTTGAATACTTCAGGACGAATAGGATGCGTTGGCGAAGAGGCCGCCAATACATACGTAATCATCGTTTCGTCAAAACCAGTGATTCGATGATTGAGTTTGAATCCATAATCGGGCGACCAATGCCAATAAAGCGAATCTGTCCCTTGTGTATACCAATTCCAATCAACACCATCCCACAGCTTAGTAATGCGATTACTCAAGTTTTTTTCTTGTTCATTACCGTTGTCATAATATTGTCGTGCAGTAAGTAACCCTTCCATCAGAAATGCCGTCTCCACCAAATCACCGCCATCGTCATATTTACTGAAATTGAACACTTTACCCGTATTCCCATTGTACCAATGCGCCCACGCACCATGAAAACGATCTGCTTTTTCCAAAAAAGCAACTATCTGATTGATTTTCTGAAAAGCCGCTTCGTGAGAAAAATAACCACGACGATCTCCTGCTATCAATGCCATGATACCAAATCCCGTTCCACCTGTTGTGACGATATTACCATTGGGATTGTTGCTGCGTTCGCGTGCCATGCCGCAATCAGGATCTGCATAATTGAAAAAATAGCGCGTAGTATATTGTTGCACCATGTTAAGCAACTCATCATCACTAAAAATATGTGTATGTACTTTCACCTGGAACTTGACGGCATCCTTGCTCAACACATTCATGCCTTTGGGCATTAAGCGGTAAATAAGCGATAAATTTCTTCCCAGATCGGTTACAAAATCAAGATACTCGTCGCCATTCGTTTCGACTCGTTTGGTAAAAGTTTTCCCGCCATCTTTGGAAACATAAATGTCATAGATAAATGCATCAGGATTATCAAACGTCAATTCCACGTGTGCATCATAGCCGGTAGCTTTAATTGAAGCTGGGACAGCATACCGTTGACTTTGAAGCGTGCCGACGCAAAATGTCAGAAAAAGCGTTATGGACAGAACTTTAATCATTATCGTAAAAATGGAAGTTTAGTTATTTCTCAAGTGTAAATGAAGTTTGGTTTACATGATCCGAGCTATCGCCAATAAACAAATCAAACTTACCGGGTTCGGTGCCATAAGTCATATTAAGACGATAGAAAGCAAGCATATCAGGTGTAAGTGTAAAGGTCACCTTTTTGCTTTCTCCCGGTTGAAGTGCAATCTTTTGAAAACCTTTCAATTGTTTTACAGGACGGACTACATCGGCTACCAAATCATGGATATAGAGTTGAACCACTTCTTCGCCTTCTCGTTTACCGGTGTTTGTTACTGTAACTGATGCTTGAATGCTATCGTTGGGGTAAAGTTTGTTATTCGACAACGTAATGTCTGAAAAATGGAATGTGGTGTAACTCAAGCCAAATCCAAAAGGAAATAAAGGTGTATTAGGACAATCAATATAG